>NZ_JANLOG010000102.1:0-900 GCF_025466205.1 Pseudomonas sp. 13B_3.2_Bac1 | reverse complement strand
GCGATTCCCGCCAAGGCGGCGATCTCCCTGCGATCCAGCTCGCCGAGTTCGGGTAGATAAACCAACAAGCTGGCGGTCGCCACAGTGCCGATGCCTTTGACGGAGATAAGCCGATCGGCTTTTTCCGCATCCAGCTCACGCATGCTTTGATCGATGGCTTTGCCGAACTGCTTGATCTGGGTCTGCAGGTAGCGAATATGGTCCTTGATCGCCTCTATGGCCGCGGGCAACTGGGCCTGTTGCAGCCGGCGCTTGTTGTCATCGCGCTGCTGGACGAAGTGCTCGCGTAATTGAATCAACTCGCGCAGGGCTTCACGCTCAGGCGAGATGGGCTTTTCGCGAGACGCATGCAGCGCTTCGGCAAAATCGGCGAGAACCGCCGCGTCGATGGGATCGGTTTTGGCGTTCTTGCCCATTGCTACGGCAAAGGCTCTGGCCCGGCGAGGATTGATCCTCAACACGCTGAAACTTGCCTGCTGCAATGCCGCCATGACCTTGCGTTCATAGCCGCCTGTGGCTTCCAGCAACACGCGGCCAACCGTGTACTGACCTAAACGCGCGATCAGCACATCAAAGCCTTCAACGGTATTGGGAACTTCAAAGCCGTCTTTCTGTGGTTGAACCCAGACGACGAGATTGGATTTGGAGATATCGATGCCGACCCAGGAAATCATGGCAAAACCCTCTTACACTCAGAAGTGAGAGTGCTCTGGCTTTGCCCACGCTTGTGATTCGAGTGGCGCTCGTCCAACTGTTCGGGCTTATGGGCCAGAGTAGAAAGGTGGATGGCAGCTTTGCTCCCACTCGTGCTTCAAGCACCGCGGACTCACAGCTTGCCATCCACCCCTCTCACCTCAGAGTTTATTCCTTTACTCAGACACAAGCGGGCTTGCTCGCGAA
>NZ_JANLOG010000020.1:0-1019 GCF_025466205.1 Pseudomonas sp. 13B_3.2_Bac1 | reverse complement strand
GCCTCGGCGCTGCCGCGCACCAGTACGCCGCTGCAAAAGTACGCAGGATGCTCGCCCACGCATTCGGCCGTGGTGTTCTGATAGCGCGTGTTGAGCAGTTTGGCCACTTCCGGGCCGGTGGCAGCGTGGAGTGGGGCGCAAACTCCGAGCAATGCCAGCAGCAAGAGGCCGGATATTTGTTTGCTAAACATATCGGTCAGTCATCACGTGATGAAGCAGGGAGGTCGGGAATTGCCCGGGACAAACTCGACATGCATGTGTCCTGAAGCGTCTGATCTGCAGGGTCATAGGTAAAAACGTCTGCCGGTGCAGCGCCGAAATTGACGCGTATCAACGGGATGAAGCGGCCGGTGACCTGAAAATAGTCGCATTGCATGAAGCGCGCTCCGGTAAGACCATCACCTCCCGACTGGGAGCGACTATTGGCGGTGAACGCTTCCAGCGGCAGCTGTTCGGGTTGATCTTCCGACCAGGGCACCATGATCAGCTCATTCCAGCCGTACGGATCGTTCGAGTTGGGGCGCGCGGTCGTGGCGAGTTGAAAACTGACCGGATCGGTACCAAAGGCGCACCCCAGAATGGGGTTTGCCGCAAAGCGCCTGACCCATTCTTCCGCCGTTGTGACACCGACTTCCGAGCACATGCCGACATGCGCCCGGCAAATGTCCCGAGTGCCACCTGTGTGCGCATCGGTGGGATAAATGCAGCGCACTTCCAGCGGCTTGCCGGTCGGGGCAAAGGATTCTCGGGTGATGAAGCCCTGGGGTTTGTAGACGCTTTTGATAAGCGCATCGACGCGTGCGTAGGTGTATGAGACACCGTTACCCGTGACGGATTGGGGGCTGGGATTCCACGAATGAAAGGCAGTAGAAACATCGGTAGTGCGGATTAACACACCGTTGCAATAGTGGGAGGCGGTATCTCCCCGGCACGCGGGGGAGGTATCGGCGTATCGCGCGTTCAACCGCGAAGCGACCTCATAGCCGTTGTACAACTGGTCCTGCAGGTTGAAGCCAAAC
>NZ_JANLOG010000050.1:0-1185 GCF_025466205.1 Pseudomonas sp. 13B_3.2_Bac1 | reverse complement strand
GGTAACCGTACGCCATCCGCTTGATGACCTTTATTCGATTGTTTATTCCTTCCAACTGACCGGTGTGCATCGGCCAGCGAACCCGGCTCACGATGCCCCGCCAGTAACCCTTTAGCCGTTTGGCGAACTGGATCAGAGCCGGTATTTCGCTTTCATGCGCATGGCGCAGCCATTGCTTCCAGGCCGATCGCCAACCCCAGGCAGTACTCGGGGTCCAGAGTGTTTTGAGTTCAGCCTTCATCAAGTAGACCGTCATCAACGCTTGATTGGCCGCCAGCAGATCCTCCAGGCGGACCTGTTGTTCCGGCGTTTTCAAGTTCTGCGGATTGCGCAGCAACAGCCATCGCGCCTGCTTGATAACCTTGCGGGCAGGCTTGTCGTGACGCAACCGGTTAGCCTCGTCGACGCGAACCCGATCAATCACCTCTCGGCCATATTTGGCCACCACATGGAAGAGGTCGTAGACCACTCGCGCGTTGGGACAGTGCTGACGAACCTCTAGGTCAAAAGCGGTGTTCATGTCCATCGCCACCGCTTCGATGCGAGCGCAACCCTCTGGCCCCAATTCCTCGAAGAAAGGCCTGACCGCTGCTCGGCTGCGGCCTTCACCGATCCACAGCACGCGGCGTGTATCCGCATCCAGCACCACGCTGGCGTAACGATGACCTTTGAACAGGGCGAATTCGTCCATCACCAGACGTCGCGGTTGCGCCTTTGGCAAAACGCTCAACGCCGCTTGCAAGGCTCGACGCTCCAGCAACCGAACGGTGTCCCAATGCAACCCGAACAGTTGAGCCACATGCAGTGTGGGGAGGCGTTCGCAGGCCTGAATGACCGCCTCGGCCAAACGCCGCGTCATGCGGGCATAGCGGTCCAGCCAACTGACGGCCTCCATACGTTTACCACAGTCACGACAGACAACACGCCTGAGCAACACGCTGAGGCGCACCGCACGGCCGAGAATCGGTAAATCGCGGACGGTTCGCTCGCAATACTCATGCGTGGTTGAACAGGTTTTTTGGCAGCCGCTACAGGAAGGGAATCGGGTGGCGTGGGGAATCAGGTCGATCTGAAGCGCGTCGCCATCAGGCTTGATCGTGACAACAGAAAAGCCCTCCCAAAAAGGAAGGAAAGTATTAATATCGCGCATAAGAACGCCGGTTTGTTAGATGTGTTTGCTCGCAC
>NZ_JANLOG010000153.1:0-1384 GCF_025466205.1 Pseudomonas sp. 13B_3.2_Bac1 | reverse complement strand
GGCGCCGAGCTGGGTAGCGGTTGCGTTGTGCGTCCAGAACTCGCCCGCCTCGGCGCTGCCGCGCAGCAGTACGCCGCTGCAAAAGTACGCGGGATGCTCGCCCACGCATTCGGCCGTGGTGTTCTGATAGCGCGTGTTGAGCAGCTTGGCCACTTCCGGGCCGGTGGCGGCGTGGAGATCAACGGTGCATGCAGACAGGATCAGTAACAGGCCAAGCACGCGTATCGTGCAGACTCGCATGTCAGTACTCCCCGGGTGCTCGTGGAGTGATGCCGTTGATCAGGGTCTGAGTCGAGGTGCCCTGAAAGGTTTGATCGGCTGTTTCGTAAATGAATGGACGGTGATCGGTGGCACCCAGATTCATCCGCACGATCGGCAGGTAACGGGCGGTCTGCTGAAAGTAATCGCGCTGAATGAACTTCGCATTGTTCAGGGCCGTGTTGTTACCTGACAGGTAGAAGAGCGATTCGAGGGGGATTTGCTCGGGAATATTCTGTGGCCAGGCGGCAATGATGATTTCATTCCAGTTTTGTCTGGCCGCAGCGGTCATCACTGTTCGCACGGCGATGCTGAGCTGGAACGCGGCGGGCGTGCTGCTGAAGGCGCAACTGCCACCCGGACTGGCGGCGTGTTTTGCTCGCCATGTCTCCACGGTGGTGATGTTTTGCGACTCGCAACTGGCGCGGCAACTGTCGGGAATTCCGTTGGTAGCCGCATTGGCGGGGTAGGAGCAGCGCAAGGTCGCGGGATGCCCGGTGGGGGCGTAGGACTCCTTGAACGTGTAACCCTGATTGCCCGCCAGCTTGAGAGTGCCCACATCCTCCCGGACGTATGAAAACGAAACGCCGTTACGGGTAATCGAATTCGGGCTGGGGTTCCACGCATGAAAACCTGCTGAGGCATCCGCCCCGCGAATCAGAACGCCGTTGCAGTAATAGGCGGGTTTTTCGTTGGCGCACGACGCAGCTACGTCCTGGTATCGCGCATTCATTCGGGCGGCGACCTCATAGCCGTTGTACAACTGGTCCTGCAGGTTGAAGCCAAACACCGCGCCGGGTGGCTGATGCAGATCCATGCGCAGGACCGGCAACCAGTCCCCGGTGGTAGTGAAGTAATCACGCTGATCCCTCTGTGCGCCGAGCAATGCGCCGGTTTGCGAGGTGTCGTAAAACAGCGCTTGTATCGGGATCCGTTTGGGGGCAGTGGCGTCCCAGTTTTTGATCTGCACCAGGTTGGGTTTCACAGCCCAGGTGGCACCGAGGCCTTGGTGGGCGACCAGGCTGGCCTTGAACAGCACCGGCACCTGACTGCTGAGCGAGCATTGCTTGTCAGGTTGCAGGTTTTGTTGCTGGAAGTGCGCGATCCAGCCCTGCGCATCGCTGAC
>NZ_JANLOG010000055.1:0-1521 GCF_025466205.1 Pseudomonas sp. 13B_3.2_Bac1 | reverse complement strand
GCGACACCTTCTCTGCCATCGGCCAGAGCAAAGCGCTCGAGGTGTTGTGCGTCTATCCGTTTGAGTTTGCCATGACGGCCACCCGCCCCGACTTCGGTTGTGGCGCAATGGCAGCCGCCCACGCCGAAGCGGATCCCTCTTCGTGCGCCACCCAAGGCGTCAGCGATGCGCAGGGCTGGATCGCGCACTTTCAGCAACAAAACCTGCAACCTGACAAGCAATGCTCGCTCAGCAGCCAGGTACCGTTGCTGTTCAAGGCCAGCCTCATCGCCCATCAGGGCTTCGATGCCACCTGGGTCGCCAAACCCAACCTGGTGCAGATCAAAAACTGGGACGCCACTGCCCCCAAACAGATCCCGATACAAGCGCTGTTTTACGACACCTCGCAAACCGGCGCATTGCTCGGTGCCCAGAGGGATCAGCGTGATTACTTCACTGCCACCGGGGACTGGTTGCCGGTTCTGCGCATGGATCTGCGCCAGCCACCCGGCGCGGTGTTCGGCTTCAACCTGCAGGAACAGTTGTACAACGGCTATGAGGTCGCTTCGCGATTGAACGCGCGATACGCCGATACGTCTCCCAACTGTCGAGGTGATACCGCTGCGTATAACTGCAATGGCGTGTTGATACGTATCACCGATGCATCGCCAGCGTTTCATGCATGGAATCCCAGCCCGGGCTCTACCCTGCGAAACGCAGTGGCGTTCTCCTACCTGCGTTCCGATGTTTTCGCATCCAGACTCGTCTATGGCAAGAATCAGGGTTTGATCATCAAAGAGCTGGCCGCCCCCGTCGCTTACCCTCTCACGCTGCGCTGCGCGTTTCCATTTGATGGAGGAACCGACTTCAGATCATCCGGTTGCAACGAGCATAGCTACGATCCGGTGCGAAGCAGGCCTTGTGAAGAACAAGGGATCAGCACTGGCGAACAATGGGTAGACCTTTTTTACACGCTCTCTCACAAGAGCACTGGCTGCAGCTTCAACAGCAGCCCGGCACAGTTCGAGCAGAGCATCGTGGCGCGTTCCTTTCTGAACGCAACCGATCAGAGCCAGCACAACGAGGTCGTCATCGCCTCGTGGCCGCAAGACATCGGCGCTCAACTTCCCCTTGAGGCTTTTTTCTATATCGCGGCCGCTGGAAAGGCCAATGCGGCTTTTTTTCAGCAAGACTTCTTTCAGCAGACCGGTCGTTTTCTGCCCGTTGTGCATTTGAGTCTTGCGGCAGATACAGGCCATGAATTCGCCTACGACCCTGCCGACCAAAGTGTTTCAGAGACCGCCCTGCAGAACCCACCACCTCACTCGGCAACGTTGGAGTATTCCCGATGAACACTCCCATTTCGTTGCTCAAGCAACTGCTGCTCACCCTCTGGCTTTTCAGCACCCTCGCCTTCGCCGCCACCGGCCCGGAAGTGGCCAAGCTGCTCAATACGCGCTATCAGAACACCACGGCCGAATGCGTGGGCGAGCATCCCGCGTATTTTTGCAGCGGCGTACTGCTGCGCGGCAGCGCCGAGGT
>NZ_JANLOG010000140.1:0-3327 GCF_025466205.1 Pseudomonas sp. 13B_3.2_Bac1 | reverse complement strand
GTTCTTTAAAAATTTGGGTATGTGATAGAAAGATAGACTGAACGTTACTTTCACTGGTAACGGATCAGGCTAAGGTAAAATTTGTGAGTGACTCTTAAGAGTTTTGCGAATTTTCGGCGAATGTCGTCTTCACAGTATAACCAGATTGCTTGGGGTTATATGGTCAAGTGAAGAAGCGCATACGGTGGATGCCTTGGCAGTCAGAGGCGATGAAAGACGTGGTAGCCTGCGAAAAGCTTCGGGGAGTCGGCAAACAGACTTTGATCCGGAGATGTCTGAATGGGGGAACCCAGCCATCATAAGATGGTTATCTTGTACTGAATACATAGGTGCAAGAGGCGAACCAGGGGAACTGAAACATCTAAGTACCCTGAGGAAAAGAAATCAACCGAGATTCCCTTAGTAGTGGCGAGCGAACGGGGACTAGCCCTTAAGTGGCTTTGAGATTAGCGGAACGCTCTGGAAAGTGCGGCCATAGTGGGTGATAGCCCTGTACGCGAAAATCTCTTAGTCATGAAATCGAGTAGGACGGAGCACGAGAAACTTTGTCTGAATATGGGGGGACCATCCTCCAAGGCTAAATACTACTGACTGACCGATAGTGAACTAGTACCGTGAGGGAAAGGCGAAAAGAACCCCGGAGAGGGGAGTGAAATAGATCCTGAAACCGTATGCGTACAAGCAGTGGGAGCCCACTTTGTTGGGTGACTGCGTACCTTTTGTATAATGGGTCAGCGACTTATTTTCAGTGGCGAGCTTAACCGAATAGGGGAGGCGTAGCGAAAGCGAGTCTTAATAGGGCGTCTAGTCGCTGGGAATAGACCCGAAACCGGGCGATCTATCCATGGGCAGGTTGAAGGTTAGGTAACACTGACTGGAGGACCGAACCGACTACCGTTGAAAAGTTAGCGGATGACCTGTGGATCGGAGTGAAAGGCTAATCAAGCTCGGAGATAGCTGGTTCTCCTCGAAAGCTATTTAGGTAGCGCCTCATGTATCACTGTAGGGGGTAGAGCACTGTTTCGGCTAGGGGGTCATCCCGACTTACCAAACCGATGCAAACTCCGAATACCTACAAGTGCCGAGCATGGGAGACACACGGCGGGTGCTAACGTCCGTCGTGAAAAGGGAAACAACCCAGACCGTCAGCTAAGGTCCCAAAGTTATGGTTAAGTGGGAAACGATGTGGGAAGGCTTAGACAGCTAGGAGGTTGGCTTAGAAGCAGCCACCCTTTAAAGAAAGCGTAATAGCTCACTAGTCGAGTCGGCCTGCGCGGAAGATGTAACGGGGCTCAAACCATACACCGAAGCTACGGGTATCACGCAAGTGATGCGGTAGAGGAGCGTTCTGTAAGCCTGTGAAGGTGAGTTGAGAAGCTTGCTGGAGGTATCAGAAGTGCGAATGCTGACATGAGTAACGACAATGGGTGTGAAAAACACCCACGCCGAAAGACCAAGGTTTCCTGCGCAACGTTAATCGACGCAGGGTTAGTCGGTCCCTAAGGCGAGGCTGAAAAGCGTAGTCGATGGAAAACAGGTTAATATTCCTGTACTTCTGGTTATTGCGATGGAGGGACGGAGAAGGCTAGGCCAGCTTGGCGTTGGTTGTCCAAGTTTAAGGTGGTAGGCTGAGATCTTAGGTAAATCCGGGATCTTAAGGCCGAGAGCTGATGACGAGTTACCCTTTGGGTGACGAAGTGGTTGATGCCATGCTTCCAAGAAAAGCTTCTAAGCTTCAGGTAACCAGGAACCGTACCCCAAACCGACACAGGTGGTTGGGTAGAGAATACCAAGGCGCTTGAGAGAACTCGGGTGAAGGAACTAGGCAAAATGGCACCGTAACTTCGGGAGAAGGTGCGCCGGTGAGGGTGAAGGACTTGCTCCGTAAGCTCATGCCGGTCGAAGATACCAGGCCGCTGCGACTGTTTATTAAAAACACAGCACTCTGCAAACACGAAAGTGGACGTATAGGGTGTGACGCCTGCCCGGTGCCGGAAGGTTAATTGATGGGGTTAGCTAACGCGAAGCTCTTGATCGAAGCCCCGGTAAACGGCGGCCGTAACTATAACGGTCCTAAGGTAGCGAAATTCCTTGTCGGGTAAGTTCCGACCTGCACGAATGGCGTAACGATGGCGGCGCTGTCTCCACCCGAGACTCAGTGAAATTGAAATCGCTGTGAAGATGCAGTGTATCCGCGGCTAGACGGAAAGACCCCGTGAACCTTTACTATAGCTTTGCACTGGACTTTGAATTTGCTTGTGTAGGATAGGTGGGAGGCTTTGAAGCGTGGACGCCAGTTCGCGTGGAGCCATCCTTGAAATACCACCCTGGCAACTTTGAGGTTCTAACTCAGGTCCGTTATCCGGATCGAGGACAGTGTATGGTGGGTAGTTTGACTGGGGCGGTCTCCTCCTAAAGAGTAACGGAGGAGTACGAAGGTGCGCTCAGACCGGTCGGAAATCGGTCGTAGAGTATAAAGGCAAAAGCGCGCTTGACTGCGAGACAGACACGTCGAGCAGGTACGAAAGTAGGTCTTAGTGATCCGGTGGTTCTGTATGGAAGGGCCATCGCTCAACGGATAAAAGGTACTCCGGGGATAACAGGCTGATACCGCCCAAGAGTTCATATCGACGGCGGTGTTTGGCACCTCGATGTCGGCTCATCACATCCTGGGGCTGAAGCCGGTCCCAAGGGTATGGCTGTTCGCCATTTAAAGTGGTACGCGAGCTGGGTTTAGAACGTCGTGAGACAGTTCGGTCCCTATCTGCCGTGGACGTTTGAGATTTGAGAGGGGCTGCTCCTAGTACGAGAGGACCGGAGTGGACGAACCTCTGGTGTTCCGGTTGTCACGCCAGTGGCATTGCCGGGTAGCTATGTTCGGGAAAGATAACCGCTGAAAGCATCTAAGCGGGAAACTTGCCTCAAGATGAGATCTCACTGGAACCTTGAGTTCCCTGAAGGGCCGTCGAAGACTACGACGTTGATAGGTTGGGTGTGTAAGCGCTGTGAGGCGTTGAGCTAACCAATACTAATTGCCCGTGAGGCTTGACCATATAACACCCAAGCAATTTGACTACTCGAAAGAGCATCAGATTGCGGTGTGTGAAGACGCAATGAACCGAAAGTTCGCGATGCTCACAAAACACCTGTATCACATACCCGATTTGCTGAAGCGAGGCCAACAGGTCACGAGTCAGTACCCGAATTTCTTGACGACCATAGAGCGTTGGAACCACCTGATCCCATCCCGAACTCAGAAGTGAAACGATGCATCGCCGATGGTAGTGTGGGGTTTCCCCATGTGAGAGTAGGTCATCGTCAAGATTA
>NZ_JANLOG010000094.1:0-3499 GCF_025466205.1 Pseudomonas sp. 13B_3.2_Bac1 | reverse complement strand
AGAAGAGACCAGCCTTTCGAATCCATTGGTGTTTACTGTGGGTGAGGCACAACAGCAACTGTTGGAGCCGGCAAAAGTCGACAAAACGGTGGATAACGTACTCGACCCGAACGAAGCGAAAGACGGCGCTCTGGTTTTGATTCCCGCCAACCGCGATGAGAATGCCGGCGATCACTTCTACATGAATTGGCGCACCGAGGATGGAAGCGTCGATGAGAAGTACAACAAACCCATCAGCGGCAACAACCAGGGCAAAGTGGTGGAATTTCTGGTGCTTGCAGACATTGTGCTGGCGAGCCTGGACAAGACCGTCATCATCACCTACTACGTCGAGTTGTTCGAAGGCGGCGACGACGCCGTCGGTGAGGAATACCGGTTTCTCGTGAAAGCCTCTCCGGCCTTCAAACTGCCGGTGGCCACCTTCAAGGAGGCCACCGGCCCGCAAAAGGACCAGATCAACCCGGATGATGTTTTCCCCCTTGGTGCCACAGCGGTTATTCCTGCCACAGCTGACCTGAAGACCGATGACGTGGTGCGCGTGACCGCGGTGGGTAAAACGGCAAACCAAAAATCGCACACGGTGCTATCAGACGAGGCCGGAAAACAGCTCGAAAAAATCAAGATAGACCACACCTTCATCGTCGAACAGCTCGATGGCAGCGTTGCCTTGAGCTATACCGTCGAGCGCAAGGCGGGTGGCACCGATGGCCCGTCTGACCCGACCGTTTACGATGTACGCAGAGCGGTTGGCTCTGGCCAGTTGAAAGTCATGGGCGCTCGCTACAACCGCAGCACCTACAGGGCTTCCGGTGCCTGGCGGGTATTGAGTGCGTTCAATGCCAGCACCGGTCGCCCCGTGCAGGCCGAATGGAAATATCCCGAGGACAGCCAATGGACGACAGGCAGCACCTGGTATGACACTCATCCGGAGCAGCCGCTGCAAGTGCGCACTTCGGACGACGCACTGACCCTGAACCCGGCGAACATCTTCGGCAATGGTAACGACCTGACAGTTAACGGCCAGTCAGCATACGTTGCGCATCGCGATGTCGGAAATATCCTGGGATGGGGTCTTGCTGCCTACGGGGCAACGATTCCCTCGACCATCATCACCATGGACGACATTGTCGAGGTGAGTTGCACACGCAGCGCCTATGCCGCGCGACGCGCCAACAGTGCGGTCGTGGTCTGGGGGACCGCTGCAGAAGGTGGCAGCATGGGGGGTGTTTCACCGCTGGACTTCAAACAGGTGGTGGGCAACTCCGTCGCCTTCGCGGGCTTGAAGACGACAGGGCAAGTGGTGGCATGGGGCAGCGCTGCAAATGGTGGCACCGTACCGGAAGCCATCAGCATATTGAGAGACATTACCCACATTTTCTCTGCCGGACAGGCGTTTGCCGCGTTGCGTAGCACCGGCCACGTGGTGGCATGGGGGCTGGCAGCCAATGGCGGAGTCGTGCCGGGCGAATTTGACGGGATCGATGATATCAGGACAGTGCTCGGCAGCCACGGGGCCTTCGCCGCACACCGGCGTAACGGGCGGATTGTCGGTTGGGGCAACGCTACCTATGGCGGCACTGTGCCTGAGGCCATCGCAACCCTGTCCGACGTCATCGAGTTGAGTTGCGCCAACGCCCAGGCATTTGCCGTGCTACGTGCGACAGGTCAAGTCGCAGTATGGGGAACAGCCGAGTATGGCGGCGTCATCGATGATTTGATCAAAGGGCTAACGGATATTGTTGCAGTCTGCTCCACCTGGCGCGCTTTCGCCGCCCTGCGCGGCAACGGACACGTCGTGGCATGGGGCAGGCCATTAGAAGGTGGCTCCGTGCCGACCGACATCGCCACTCTGGATGACATTGTCCAGATATGTGGGTCTTCGCAGGCTTTCGCAGCACTGCGCAAGAACGGCACGGTGGTCGCGTGGGGCGATAAAACGGTCGGCGGCGATACAACGCCTGTCGTCGATCAACTGACCAATGTGGTGGCCCTTTACAGCAACACCACCGGTTTCACCGCCCTCACCTCCGACGGCCGTGTTGTGACCTGGGGCGTAGCGGGTGGCGGCGGCGACAGCAGCGCTGTGCAAGACCAACTGAGGGGCAAGGTCTCGTACCTGGCCACCCCGGCATCACGAGGGCTGGCATTGAAAGCCAGTCAGCGGGCATTGCTCGACACCCCACGGTAACCCCGTTCTCAGCGTTTTTTCCACCCACGATGCCGGCGCTCCCACGGGAGCACCGGCATCCAGATCCATAGGTGAAACCATGTCTGACAAAGCGCCCTTACACAAAGCTCCCTCAGTGGACGAAGCTCCAGGCGGGGTACTGGATCCTGCACTTATTCCTGCCACAGGCGCCACGGTGCGCATCACACCCTACGACGATATGGCGCACCTTGACCGGGTCTTCCTGTTTGTCGGCGATCACTACACCGACTTTATCCCCATCAGCCAAAGCGCAGTGGGCAATGATGTGGAGTTCTCTGTTCCAGCCAAAGAATTCATTGCCAACAGCGACAACATCTTGCCCATTCGCTACGAGTTGCAGCGCGCGGCGGGCACGAATAAAAACAAGAACAAGAAGAGCAAGAAGCAGGTGGCGCAAGCCGCACGGGAGGAATCACTGATCCTGGAGCTGCTGCTCAAGGCGCCTTTCGAAAGCGCAGCAACCCTGGACCTGAGCGCTGAAAACTACGTGGCCTCGGTCCTCAAGCCGCCCAAGGAAACGCCTGCTTTTATACGCATGACCCGAGAAGCCAACTGGGGCACGGCACCCTACGTGTACAGCTGCGATGATGTAGCCATTGCGACCGTGCATCCAGCGTCCGGCGAGGTCACGGCGGTGCGCAATGGAACGTGCAGGATCACGGCGACCGATACCCAGGGCCAGAGCCAGCGTTACCCGCTGACGATCAAGGGCATTCTGGAGCTGCACTTCCTCACTGAAAGCGCTCACTGGGAGGGCATGAAGGTCCTGTGCATGGCAGCCAGAGTGCAGCCGGTCACACTCGCCCAGATCAAACGCCTTTGGTCACTGTATTACCCCAGCAGTGGTCAGGTGGCCGTATACCTTGGCTGGCTGGATTACCCGGTCTGGACCGGGGACGAACTGGGTGCGGGGACGGCCTGGGCTTATGACCTGAACGGTACAGACGTCAATAAAAATGCCGTCGGTCATGACACCAACACCTTTCATCAGGCCGTCGGTATCAAACGCGCCTGAAGTCAGCCCGCAGGGACGACGATGATCTGATCATCAAGGACAGCACCATGCCATTGAACACAGCGCTGCTGATTGCCCTTTGGCTATTCGGCACCCTCGCCTTCGCCGCCACCGGCCCGGAGGTGGCCAAGCTGCTCAATACGCGCTATCAGAACACCACGGCCGAATGCGTGGGCGAGCATCCTGCGTACTTTTGCAGCGGCGTACTGCTGCGCGGCAGCGCCGAGGTGGGCGAGTTCTGGAAGCACGACGCAACCGCTACCCAGCTCGGCGCG
>NZ_JANLOG010000122.1:0-3646 GCF_025466205.1 Pseudomonas sp. 13B_3.2_Bac1 | reverse complement strand
CCACCGGAGAGGGTGGCTAAAAGGGAAGACCGATAAGGAGAGGAAACCGGTCAGGGTTACGGCCTGCGGGGACTGCGCTGGCAGTCCGGATCAGTTGGGCTGAAGCCTTCAACAAGGAAGTTTCCAGCGGATGCGGCGATTATCCGTAGGCCGACCCAGGCAGTGAAATCAACTCTGACTATGCTGGTGATAGGCGACAGCACTGCGTCGCAATGAGGCGGGGGCAATCAGCTTGGGGCATTTGTCGCACAGGAATGGTGCGGTGCTTGCGGCGTGATTATCCAAGCGATTGAAATCAAAGCGTTTATGCCGATGGCACGGGCCTTGCGAAGGCCTGTAGGTCCGGGTGACAAGGAGTACGGCATGATCCGCACCTATTTTGATGAAATGTACGATGTCGGCGGCCAGGTCCGCCCGCATTACCGGGAGTTCGCCCGCTGGCTGGCCGACACGCCTGACGAGTTGCTGGCACAACGGCGACGTGAGGCCGATCTGCTGTTCCACCGGGCGGGAATCACCTTTACGCTCTATGGGGACGAGCAGGGCACCGAGCGCCTGATTCCTTTCGACACCATTCCGCGCAGCATTCCCGCCAGCGAGTGGCGGATCGTCGAGCGTGGCTGCATCCAGCGGGTCAAGGCGTTGAACATGTTCCTCGCCGACCTTTATCACGAGCAGCGCATCATCAAGGCCGGGATCATCCCCGCCGAACAGGTGCTGGCCAACGAGCAGTATCAGTTGGCGATGCAGGGCCTGGATCTGCACCGCGACATCTATTCGCACATCTCCGGCGTCGATCTGGTGCGCGATGGCGACGGCACTTATTACGTGCTCGAAGACAACCTGCGCACGCCGAGCGGCGTCAGCTACATGCTCGAAGACCGCAAGATGATGATGCGCCTGTTCCCGGAGCTGTTCGCCGCCCAGCGCATTGCGCCCATCGACCACTACCCGAACCTGTTGCTCGACACGCTGAAGAGTTCCAGCCCGATCGATGACCCGAGTGTGGTGGTGCTGACGCCGGGGCGCTTTAACAGTGCGTTCTTCGAACATGCTTTTCTGGCGCGGGAAATGGGCGTTGAACTGGTGGAGGGCGCCGATCTGTTCGTGCGCGACGACAAGGTCTTCATGCGCACCACCGACGGGCCGAAAGCGGTGGACGTGATCTACCGCCGTCTCGATGACGCGTTCCTCGATCCGCTGGCGTTCAATCCTGATTCGATGCTCGGTGTACCGGGACTGTTGTCGTCGTATCGCTCGGGCAACGTGGTGCTGGCCAATGCCATCGGCACCGGGGTTGCGGATGACAAATCGGTGTACCCGTTTGTCACCGAGATGATCCGTTTCTACCTTGACGAAGAACCGATTCTGAAAAACGTGCCGACCTGGCAGTGCCGCAACCCCTCTGAACTTTCCCACGTACTGGCCAATCTTCCGGATCTGGTCGTCAAGGAAACTCAGGGCTCCGGCGGTTACGGGATGCTGGTGGGGCCGGCGTCGACGACGGCGGAAATCGATGCGTTCCGCGAGCGGATCAAAGCCAAGCCTCACGCATATATCGCGCAACCAACGCTGTCGCTGTCGACCTGTCCGACCTTTGTCGAAAACGGCATTGCGCCGCGCCATATCGACCTGCGTCCATTTGTGCTGTCAGGCCGCGAAACCCGGGTTGTGCCCGGCGGTTTGACCCGTGTCGCCCTGCGCGAAGGCTCCCTGGTAGTGAACTCCTCCCAGGGTGGCGGAACCAAGGACACCTGGGTGGTCGAGGATTGAAGGAAGCTTGCCATGTTAAGTAGAACTGCCTCGGATCTGTACTGGATGTCGCGTTACCTGGAGCGGGCGGAAAATCTCGCGCGCATGCTCGATGTCAGCTATTCGCTGTCGCTGATGCCGCAGGACGGTCGCGGCGACGGTCTGCACGAACTGGCCATGCCGCTGATGATCACCGGCACCCTCGACGATTATCTGGAGCGTCACGGCGAACTGCACGCCGAACGCCTGCTGCACTTTTTCGCCCTTGATGCGGCCAACCCGGCGAGCATCTACAGCTGCCTCGGTGCGGCACGGGCCAGTGCGCATGCGGTGCGCGGGCGGATCACCGCGGACATGTGGGAAAACATCAACGCCACCTGGCTGGAGATTCGCGGCATTGCCGAACAGGGCCTCAGCCGCTACGGCATGAGCCGTTTCTGCGAGTGGATCAAGGAGCGCTCGCACCTGTTCCGTGGTGCGTCCTACGGCACGATCATGCGCAACGATGCATTCCGCTTCATTCGTCTGGGGACGTTTATCGAGCGTGCGGATAACACGCTGCGCCTGCTCGATGCACGCTACGAAATGGCCGGCGATCAGGCCGAGGCCGTCAGTGACGGCACCGCCCACGCCTACTATCAATGGAGTGCGCTGCTGCGGGCGTTGTCGTCGTTCGAGGCCTACACCGAGATCTACCGCGATGCCCCCGGCGCCCGGCATGTCGCCGAGCTGCTGCTGTTGCGCGCCGATGTGCCGCGCTCGTTGCGCGCCTGCACCGAGGAAATCGACCAGATCCTCGCCCAGTTGCCGGGCGCCAACGGCCGTCCGGCACAACGCCTGGCCGCTGAGATGGACGCGCGGCTGCGTTACACCGGCATCAACGAAATCCTCGCCGAAGGCCTGCACGCCTGGCTCACCGAATTCATCCCGCTGGTGCGCCAACTGGGCAACGCGATTCACAGTTCATACCTGGAGGCTGCATGAGACTTTCCATTAGCCACGAGACCACCTATCACTATGAAGATCAGGTGCGGGCGAGCATCCAGTATCTGCGCCTGACCCCGCACGACAGCGAGCGTCAGCATGTGTTGAGCTGGCAGCTCGACCTGCCGCGTCCGGTGCGTGCCCAGCTCGATCCGTTCGGCAATATTCTGCATGTGCTGACCATGGATGAGCCGCACGAAGCGATCATCATCGGCGCCCGGGGGCAGGTCGATATCGACGAATTGCGCGAGGCCGAGCATGAGAGCCAGTCGGCGCTGCCGTTCTTGCGCTTTACCCGTTTGACCGAGGCGGACGAGGCGCTACGGGCGTTCGCGGCAAGATCCTGCAAGCAGCGGCGTGATCGCACGGCGCTGATCGACCTGATGCATGGCTTGAATCAGCACATGACCTACACGCCGGGTTCGACCGAAGTCGATACCAGCGCCGCCGAAGCCTTCACCGGGCGCGCCGGGGTTTGCCAGGATCACACCCATGCATTTCTGGCGTGCGCACGCAGCCTGGGGATTCCGTCGCGGTATGTGTCGGGTTATCTGTACAGCGAGGACGCCGAGCACCTGGCCAGTCACGCCTGGGCCGAAGCGTGGCTGGATGACGCCTGGTACAGCTTTGATGTGACCAACCAATTGGCCCGACCGGAGCGGCACTTGAAACTGGCGGTGGGCCTGGATTATCTGGACGCCTGCCCGGTACGCGGCATGCGCCGGGGCGGCGGGAGTGAGCAGATGCATGCGAAGGTGTTCGTGTCGCCGACGCCGGTTATCTCCGTGCAACAACAATAACGGGTTCACACGTAACCCTTGTAGGAGTGGGGGGGGGGGGGGGGGGGGGGGGGGGGGGGGGGGGGGGGGGGGGGGGGCGCGGCGGGGGGGGGGGGGGGGCGGGGGGGCGG
>NZ_JANLOG010000058.1:0-4030 GCF_025466205.1 Pseudomonas sp. 13B_3.2_Bac1 | reverse complement strand
TGGATCGTGTTTCAGGCGGGGATTGCTTGCTCCAGTGCCACACCGGCACCCACCAGCCCGGAATACGGCGCCGTCACCAGCCACACCGGGATGCCCTTGAAGTAATCGCTCATGCAGCCCTTGTCGGCGAAGCTGCGGGCGAAACCGCTGTTGACGAAGAAGTCGGCAAAGCGCGGAATCACCCCGCCTACGATGTACACGCCGCCACGACCACCGGTGGTCAGCACGTTGTTGCCCGCCACACGACCGAGCCAGCAGCAGAACTGCTCCAGTACTTCCAGGGCAATCGGGTCACCGGCCAGACCGGCTGCGGTGATTGCTTCCGGCGTATCAAGCTTCGGTTCATGTCCGTCCACTGCGCAGATCGCGCGGTAGACTCGCGGCAAACCGCCGCCGCTCAATGCAGTTTCTGCGCTGACATGACCGATCTCGTTGTGGATGTGCTGCCACAGCTGGGTTTCACGCGGGCTGCTCAGCGGCAGATCGACGTGACCGCCCTCCCCCGGCAACGCGGCAAACCGCCCTTCGCCCAGATCGAGCAAGGTGCCCACGCCCAGGCCAGTGCCTGGACCGATCACCACCGCCGGGCGCAACGGCTCCGGCGTGCCTTCGCAGACCACGCGGAATTCGCCGGGCTGCAAACGGGTCATGCCCAACGCCATCGCCGAGAAGTCGTTGATCAGCAGCAGTTGCTCGACCTGCAAGGTCTTGCAGAATGCCGTGCGGCTCAGGCGCCAGTGGTTGTTGGTGAACTTGAATTCATCACCACTCACCGGCCCTGCGACCGACAGGCACACCGAACCGATCGAACCCGGCGCCAGACCGAGGCCGCTCAGGTAGAGGCTGATCGCCTCTTCCGGGCTGGCGTGGTCGGCTGTCGCCAGCACCTGAACCGATTCCAGTTGCTGGTTTTTCCACAACGCGAACCGCGCGTTGGTGCCTCCGATATCACCGACCAAAGCCAGTTTCAATTAAGCGTCTCCAGGGCAGAAGTGAAGGCGCTGGCGCCCTGCTCCGCCGAGCTGAAGGCCAAACGCATGAAGCCAAACAGTTCGCGACCGCTGCCGATGTTGTTGCCCAACAGGCCTTTGGCAGGTTCACGCGCTGCAAATTCGGCGGCGTCGACCTTGAGTTCCAAAGTGCCTTTGACGCCATCGACGCGGATGATATCGCCCTCTTGCACCCGCGCCAAAGCACCACCGACATAAGCTTCGGGGCTGACGTGAATCGCCGCCGGGATTTTCCCCGACGCGCCGGACATGCGCCCGTCGGTGACCAGCGCGACTTTGAAGCCGCGATCCTGCAGCACGCCGAGGAACGGCGTCATCTTGTGCAGTTCCGGCATGCCGTTGGAGCGCGGGCCCTGGAAGCGCATGACCGCGACAAAATCCTTCTCCAGCAGACCGGCCTTGAACGCATCGGCCAAGTCCTGCTGATCCTGGAACACCATGGCCGGTGCTTCGACGATCTGGTTTTCCAGCGCCACGGCGGAGACTTTCATCACCCCGCGACCAAGGTTGCCTTCCATCACCCGCAGACCGCCCTCCGGCGAGAATGCACGGGCAACCGGGCGCAGGATGTTTTCGTCGAGGCTTTCGATCGGGCCTTCGCGCCACACCAGCTCACCGTTATCGAGGAACGGCTCTTTGGTGTAGCGGCTCAGACCGTGGCCAAGCACGGTGTTGACGTCTTCGTGCAGCAGGCCCGCTTCAAGCAGCTCACGGATCAGGAACGACATACCGCCAGCGGCCTGAAAGTGGTTGATGTCGGCCTTGCCGTTCGGGTAGACGTGGCTCAGGGTCGGCACGACTTCGGAGAGGTCGGCCATGTCCTGCCAGGTCAGCTGGATGCCAGCGGCCATGGCGATGGCCGGCATGTGCAGGGTGTGGTTGGTCGAGCCACCGGTGGCGTGCAGCGCGACGATCGAGTTGACCAGTGCCTTCTCGTCGACGATTTCGCCGATCGGCATGAAGTTGCCGTTCTGCTTGGTCAGACGTGTGACCTGATGCGCGGCTTCGCGGGTCAGGGCATCACGCAGCGGGGTGTTCGGATTGACGAAAGACGCGCCCGGCAAGTGCAGGCCCATGACTTCCATCAGCAACTGGTTGGTGTTGGCGGTGCCGTAGAAGGTGCAAGTGCCCGGGCTGTGGTAGGACTTCATCTCCGATTCCAGCAGCTCTTCGCGGGTTGCCTTGCCTTCGGCGTACTTCTGCCGCACGTCGGCTTTTTCCTTGTTGGAAATCCCCGAGACCATCGGCCCGCCCGGAACGAAAATCGTCGGCAGATGGCCGAAACGCAGGGAGCCCATCATCAGGCCCGGCACAATCTTGTCGCAGATGCCGAGCATCAGCGCGCCGTCGAACATGTTGTGCGACAGCGCCACCGCCGTGGACATGGCGATCACTTCGCGGCTCGGCAGGCTCAGCTCCATGCCCGGCTCGCCCTGGGTCACGCCATCGCACATCGCTGGCGTACCGCCGGCGAACTGGCCGACCGAACCGATTTCGCGCAAGGCGTTTTTGATCTGCTGGGGAAAGACTTCGTATGGCTGGTGCGCCGAGAGCATGTCGTTATACGAAGAAACGATGGCGATGTTCGCCGAGTTCATCATCCGCAAGCTGTGCTTGTCTTCGCTGCCACACCCGGCCACGCCGTGGGCGAAGTTGGCGCATTGCAGCTTGCCGCGCATCGGGCCGTCAGTCGCGGCGCCGCGAATCAGTGCAAGGTAAGCCTGACGCGTGGCGCGGCTGCGGGCGATAAGCCGTTCGGTGACCTCAAGAACGCGGGGATGCATGTGTAGAACTCCAGGCTAACGGATGTGGCGACCTGATTGTCTATGCTGATCAAACGCCGTTGTTGTTGGAATGACAGACGGTTTTTTTGACCATTCGGACCAGTTGATTCAGGTCACTCGTTGTAGATAAAACAAAATATTGCCACTAAAAAGGCTTGTTTTCTATTTTTATGCGAATAATCTTGTAATTCCAACAACAAAACGACGGCGGCGCTGTTCAATGACTCTTCGAATCGCAATCAATGGTTTTGGCCGCATCGGCCGTAATGTCCTGCGCGCACTGTATACCCAAGGCTATCGACAGGATTTGCAGATCGTCGCCATCAATGATCTGGGCGACAGCTCGATCAATGCCCATCTGCTCAAATACGACACCGTTCACGGCACATTCGACGCCGAAGTGGCGCATGACAATGAGAGCCTGACGGTCAATGGCGACCGTATTTCGGTCAGCGCGATTCGCAACCCGGCCGACCTGCCGTGGGCCGCGGAAAAAATTGATGTGGTGTTCGAATGCACCGGTCTGTTCACCGACCGTGCCAAAGCCGCCGCGCATCTTAATGCCGGCGCCCGCAAAGTCATCATCTCGGCCCCGGCCAAGGGCGCCGACGCCACCGTCGTTTACGGCGTCAACCACGACATTCTGCGCCAGTCGCACCAGATCATCTCCAACGCTTCGTGCACCACCAACTGCCTGGCGCCGGTGGCGCAGGTGCTGCACCGTGAACTGGGCATTGAAAGCGGTCTGATGACCACCATTCATGCCTACACCAACGACCAGAATCTGACCGACGTCTACCACACCGACCCGTACCGCGCGCGTTCGGCCACGCAGAACATGATCCCGAGCAAGACCGGCGCCGCCGAAGCGGTAGGCCTGGTGCTGCCGGAACTGGCGGGCAAACTGACCGGCATGGCCGTGCGGGTGCCGGTGATCAATGTGTCGCTGGTGGACCTGACGGTGCAGCTGAAGAAGGAAGCCACGGCCGAGGAAGTCAACGCACTGATGAAGGCTGCCAGCCAGCACTCGAAAATTCTCGGTTACAACACGTTGCCGCTGGTTTCCAGCGACTTCAACCACAACCCGTTGTCGTCGATCTTCGACGCCAACCACACCAAAGTCAGCGGCAAACTGCTGAAGGTGCTGGCGTGGTACGACAATGAGTGGGGCTTCTCCAACCGCATGCTGGATAACTGCCTGGCGCTCTGCAACGCCGAATAATCCCCTATCCGTGT
>NZ_JANLOG010000052.1:0-101493 GCF_025466205.1 Pseudomonas sp. 13B_3.2_Bac1 | reverse complement strand
TTCGATGAACTGAAGCAAGCCACTGTCGAAAACTTCGTAACTCATTGAATCTCAAGGAGTTTTCCGTTTCAACTGCGCCGGAAGTGGGGCGAATTATAGACCTCCAGAATCTGCCGTCAACCGTTAATTTCAGTTTTCTGTCGAGCCCCTGAAAAAGCCTGCTTATATATAGACGCAGTGTCAGCGAATGAGCAGTATATTGCCCAAACCCAAAGCAACACCCTGCTCTCACCTTCGGATGATGCCTCGCAATGACTGACCAACCTCGCTCTCTGGCCTCAATGCTGTTCCCGGTTGGCCTGTTATTAATCGCCATGGCTTCCATCCAGTCCGGCGCCTCTCTGGCCAAGAGCATGTTCCCGGTGGTTGGCGCCCAAGGGACGACCACCCTGCGCCTGGTTTTCGCCAGCGTTATCATGCTGTTGCTGCTGCGCCCGTGGCGCGCCAGGCTGACCGCTCAATCCTTGCGCACGGTGATCGTTTACGGAATGGCGCTGGGCGGGATGAACTTCCTCTTCTATATGTCACTGCGCACCGTGCCACTGGGGATCGCAGTCGCACTCGAATTCACTGGCCCGCTGGCCGTCGCCATTTATGCCTCGCGCCGCGCAATCGACTTTCTCTGGATTGCCCTGGCAGCGGTCGGCCTGCTGCTGTTGATCCCGACCGGAGCGACATCAGCGGGAATTGATCTGGTTGGTGCCGGTTATGCCTTGGGCGCCGGCGTGTGCTGGGCGCTGTACATTCTGTTCGGCCAGAAGGCCGGTGCCGACAACGGCGTCACGACTGCGGCCCTCGGCGTGATGATCGCCGCATTATTCGTCGCCCCGATCGGCATCGTGCATGCCGGTGCAGCGCTACTCACCCCGTCGCTGATCCCGGTCGCCATCGGCGTCGCCATCCTCTCAACTGCCTTGCCCTATACGCTGGAAATGGTCGCCCTCACCCGCATTCCAGCCCGCACCTTCGGCACCTTGATGAGCATTGAACCGGCCTTTGGTGCGCTGTCGGGGCTGTTGTTTCTGCAGGAATACCTCACGCTGTCACAATGGATGGCGATCCTCTGCATTATTCTCGCCTCGGTCGGAGCAACCATGACCATGGGCAGTTCCGCCAAGCCCGCCATTGCGGCAGATTGAAACAGGATTTGACGAAGGTCTGGCAATTGGCGTTCATTTAGGCCATGTTTAGGCCCCTTAACTCAGTGCCAGGCATGGATTTTTTCGGATAGGGATATCGAACCGCTTAAAGCGCAGGCGAATACAGGCAGACCCGAGCGCCAGACTCGCGGCTACCATAAGGACGGTAATGAAACGAATTTTGATACTGATCGCTGTATTGGCAGTAGCGGGGTGCGCAGCGACCTCCAAGACCCAGGTGAAGCACGGTAAAAAAGGGCTACACATCAACTGTTCCGGGCTGTCGTCCTCTTGGGACAAGTGCTACACCAGCGCCGCCAATGCTTGCGCCCCAAAGGGCTACAAAGTCATCGCCAAATCAGGGGACGCCGTGGAAGAGCCAGGCGACTACCCATTCGGTCTCAATCCGGCCGGCTATACCAGCCGCAGCATGATCGTCATCTGCAAATGAATCATTCTGGCTGCTCGCCTCGTCGAGCAGCCAGCTGACGCCCGATCTCCTCATGGCTGGACTTCAAGACCGTCCGTTGAATGTCCGGTGTCACCAGCATCCTCGCCACCACCAGTGCCCCGACACATTGCGACAGAATCGCCCATGCCAGGCTGTCGCTCTCCAGAATCTGTGCCCAACTGGCTTGCAGCCGACAAATCCACAACTCTGCCTGCTCACGAACCTGATCATCTGAACGGGCAATTTCCGCGCCCAGCGTCGGCAAGGCGCAGCCCGATTCTGGCTGCTCTACGTGGGCCATGCTCAGGTATTGTTTGAGACAGCGCTCCAGCCGCTCACGATCCTGTGCTCCCTGCCCTCCGAGTCGCTCCAGGCTTTGACACAGTTCGCGCTCGACGATGGCCGTGAACAGCGCGTCTTTCGAAGAGAAGTGACTATAAAAAGCTGCGCCACTGAGGCCGATAGCCTTCATCAAACCATCGACCCCGACAGTCGAAAAGCCCGAACGCTTGGCTGACAGCGCGCTGCTGTTCAGCAGTTTTTCTCGGGTTTCCAGCTTGTGACCAGCGGAATACCGCATGTACTTGCCCTCTTTATCGACCGCCTTGACGTTATCCGGATCCTAGCATAACGTTCGTTCACTTAACGATCGTTTACTAAAGGGATTCACCCATGAATAACAAGAAGGTCGTGTTAGTGGTTGGTGCCGGTGATGCCACGGGCGGAGCGATTGCCAAGCGTTTTGCCAAAGAGGGTTTTGTCGCTTGCGTCACCCGCCGCAGCGCCGACAAATTGCAGCCGCTGGTCGACGCGATTCAGGCCGAAGGTGGCGAAGCACACGGTTTTGCCTGCGATGCGCGCAAGGAAGAAGACGTCATTGCCCTGATTGAAGACATCGAAACCCGCCTCGGCCCGATCGAAGCGTTTGTCTTCAACATCGGCGCCAACGTGCCTTGCAGCATTCTTGAAGAAACCGCACGCAAGTATTTCAAGATCTGGGAAATGGCCTGTTTCTCGGGTTTTCTCAATGCCCGCGAAGTGGCCAAGCGCATGGTCACCCGTAAACGCGGCACCATTCTGTTCACCGGCGCCACCGCCGGGCTGCGTGGTGCTTCCGGATTTGCCGCATTTGCCGGCGCCAAACACGGTATCCGTGCACTGGCGCAAAGCATGGCGCGCGAGTTGGGCCCGATGAATATCCATGTCGCCCATGTAGTGGTCGATGGCGCTATCGATACCGACTTCATCCGCAACAGTTTCCCCGAGAAGTACGCGACCAAGGATCAGGACGGCATTCTCAACCCCGAACATATCGCCGAAAACTATTGGTACCTGCACAGTCAGCCACGGGATGCCTGGACATTCGAGCTGGACCTGCGCCCCTGGAACGAACGCTGGTAAGCCCCTCCTCCATAACAATAATCAGAGAGCAGCGAAGATGACGAAAACCGTGGAGTTCTATTTCGACCTCGGCAGCCCTGCCACCTACCTGGCCTACACGCAGTTGCCGAAGATCTGTGCCCAGACTGGCAGCCAACTGATCTACATCCCGATGCTGCTGGGCGGTGTGTTCAAGGCGACCGGCAACGCCTCACCGGCAATGATTCCGGCAAAGGGCCGCTACATGTTTCAGGATCTGGATCGCTACGCCAAACGTTATGACGTGCCGCTCAAGTTCAATCCGCACTTCCCGATCAACACGCTGACATTGATGCGTGCCGTCACTGGGATACAACTGCACCAGCCAGAACGCTTTCAGGCGTTTATCGATTGTCTTTTCAAGGCGCTGTGGGTGGAGGGGCGCCCTCTCGATAAGCCGGCCACCGTCGCTGCGGTATTGAGCGAACACGGCTTCGCCCCCGATGAAGTACTGGCCCTGACCAACGACGAGTCGGTCAAGGCTGTACTCAAGGAGAATACGGAGACAGCGGTAAAACGCGGCGTGTTTGGTGCACCGAGCATGTTCATCGGCAACCAGATGTTCTTCGGACAGGACCGGCTCGACTTCGTCGAAGAAGCCCTGCGCCAAGCCTGAATCAGCAGCAGAACTCAGGCGCTGGCAATAGCGCCTGAGCTTCAACCATTCAGATCGCCGCTGTGCGCGTGTTCAGCCACTCCAGCGCGGCCCCCTCAAGCAATGGACTCAGACGCTCACGCACTTCGGCATGGTAGGCGTTGAACCACTGCTTCTCTTCCTGCGTCAGCAAGGATGGCTCCAGGCAACGCGTGTCGATCGGGCACAGGGTCAGCGTTTCAAACTTGAGGAACTCGCCAAACTCGCTGCTCCCCGCCCCGCGGTTCATTGCCAGATTCTCGATCCGCACGCCCCAACGACCCGGACGATAGGTGCCCGGTTCAATCGAGGTGATCATCCCCGGTTGCATCGCCGTTTGCGGTGCCGGTGCTGCCTGATAGGCGATCACCTGCGGGCCTTCGTGCACGTTGAGGAAATAGCCGACCCCATGACCGGTGCCATGACCGTAATCCACGCTTTCCGCCCAGATCGGCGCGCGAGCGATGGCATCGAGCAACGGCGACAGAATGCCTTTCGGGAACTGCGCCCGCGACAGGGCGATCACGCCCTTGAGCACGCGAGTGCAGTCACGCTTCTGCTCAGCCGTCGGCGTACCCACCGGCACCATTCGAGTGATGTCGGTAGTACCACCGAGGTATTGGCCGCCCGAGTCGATCAGCAACAAGCCGTCGCCCTCGATCACCGCATGTTCTTCTTCGGTAGCGTGATAGTGCGGCATTGCACCATTGGCATTGAACGCGGCAATCGTATTGAAACTCAGCGACACGTAATCCGGACGGCGCTCACGGGCAGCGGTGAGTTTTTCATCGATGGTCAGTTCGGTGATGCGCTCGCGGCCCCAGGCCGATTCCAGCCAGGCGAAGAATTCACACAACGCCGCGCCATCCTGCTCCATGGCCTTGCGGATGTGCTGCGCATCGGCCTCGCTTTTTTGCGATTTGGCGAGGGTGGTCGGGTTCAAGCCTTCGATCAGTTTCACCGCACTGTTCAAGTTATCCAGCAATCCGCTGGTCACCCGCGCCGGATCCACCAGCAGGCTCGCGCCGCCTGGTACAGCGCGCAAGGCGTCGGCGACTTCACGGTAATCGCGCAGGGTCACGCCGTCCCGCTCCAGCACCGCACGCAGCTCGGCATCGACTTTGCTCAAGGCCACGAACAGCGTTGCTTGCTGTTGATTGATCAACGCAAAAGAAACAAACACCGGGTTGAACGACACGTCGCCGCCACGCAGGTTGAACAGCCAGGCGATATCATCGAGGGTGGCGATGAAGTGCCAATCGGCGCCACGTTCCTGCAGGGTCTCGCGCAGTTTGGCGAGTTTTTCGCCACGGCTGACCGTCGCTTGCGGTGGCAGATGTTGATAGATCGGCGCGTTCGGCAGGCTCGGGCGATCCGACCAGACTTCATTCAGCAAGTCGATGTCGGTACGCAGACGCGCGCCGCGGGCCTCAAGCTTGCTGCTCAGGGTTCGTGCCGAAGCCACGGCCATCACCGCACCGTCGACCGCGACTACGCCACCTTCCGGGGTCTGCTCGGCCAGCCAGTCCAGCGGGCTCGGCTGCCCCGGTTGCAGCTTGACCAGTTCGATGCCGCTGCCCTTGAGTTCCTTGGTCGCCTGTTCCCAATAGCGACTGTCGGCCCAGACCCCGGCGAATTCAGCAGTCACGATCAAAGTGCCGACCGAACCATGGAAGCCCGACAGCCATTGCCGCCCCTGCCAGTAGCCCGGCAGGTACTCCGACAGATGCGGGTCGGCCGATGGCACCAGCAACGCATGAATGCCTTCGCGGCGCATCAGTTCACGGGTGTGCGCCAGGCGCTGGGGAACCGTTCCTTCGGTCAAAGTCTGGGTACTCATCATGTCTCCTGCCAATCACTTCATCGTTATTGTTCGTAGCCGTATAAACGGCTGGTTAAAGCCCTGTCGTCCAGAATGCCGGGGCACTGGCGCAGGCGCTTTTGATCAGTTCTGCCGCCTGATCGATATCGTCGGCGGTGGTAAAGCGGCCAAGGCTCAGGCGAATCGTGCGACCGGCCAGCCGTGCGTCGTGCCCCAGCGCCAGCAACACGTGAGAGGGTGTGTTGCTCGCCGAATTACAGGCCGAGGTTGCGGAAAAAGCGATCGAATGGCTCAAGGCTGCACTGTTGAACTCACCTTCGCTGAAGGTCAGGCTCAAGGTATGCGCGATGCGCTGGCTGGCGCTGCCGTTGAGGCGCACGCCCGGCAGGCTCAGCAACTGTTCAAGCAACCGCTCACGCAGCGCCACGATGGACTTTTTCTCGGCATCGAATTCGGCAGCCGCCAAGGCGAATGCCGCGCCCATGCCGGCGATCTGATGCGTCGCCAGAGTCCCGGAGCGCAGCCCGCCTTCGTGGCCGCCGCCATGAATCTGCGCCTGCAAACGCTGTTGCGCGCGCGGGCCGACATACAACGCGCCGATGCCTTTGGGGCCGTAAAGCTTGTGCGCGGAAAACGACATCAGGTCCACCGGCCACTGCTGCAGATCAATCGCCACTTTGCCGGCGCCCTGAGCGGCATCGACATGGAACAACGCCCCACGGCCGCGCACCACTTCACCGATGGCCGGGATATCGTTGAGCGTGCCGAGTTCGTTGTTGACCAGCATCAACGACACCAGAAAGGTGTCGTCGCGCATTGCTTCGCTGACCGCTTGCGGGGTGATCAGACCCTCGGCGTCCGGCACCAGATAGGTCACCGCGACGCCGGCATCCTGCAATTGCCGGGCGGTATCGAGGATGGCTTTGTGTTCGATCTGACTGGTAATGATGTGGCCGCCGGCAACACCGCGCGCCTGGGCCACACCCTTGAGGGCGAGGTTGTTGGATTCGGTGGCGCCGGAGGTCCAGACGATCTGCGCAGCCTCGGCACCGACCAGTTCGGCGACTTGCCGACGGGCCTGCTCGACCGTTTGCCGGGCCTGCTGGCCGAAGGCGTGGGAGCTGGAAGCCGGGTTGCCGAAGTTACCGTGAAAACCCAGACAGTCGATCATCACCTGAATGACCCGCTCGTCCACCGGGGTGGTGGCGGCGTAATCGAAATACAACGGACGTTTATTCATAAAAGACTCGCAGAGCGTGTTCCGGGATCAGGAGGCTCGTGTCTGCAAACGGCACAGCGCAGCCTTGTGAGCTGCGCCTGGGTTCGAGACCGTCATCAATACCTGATCGGATGCCGTTAAAGAAGAACAACTTCATTTAAAAGTGCGTAGGAACGCTCCTGAAGTCGAGCTTAACAGGCATCGGGCCGACGGTTGAAGCAATGCGTCAGTGAAAGCTTTCGAGAAGCAGCGGGTACAGCGAAATCACCAACAGCGCCGCCATGCCCCAGTTGAACACGCGCAACCAGCGCGGGTCCTTCAGCACATTGCGCAGCAGCGTGCCGCACGCCGCCCAGACACCGACGCTGGGCAGGTTGATGATGGCGAACACGGCGGCGATGACCACCACGTTGGTGAAATAACCCTGCATCGGCGTGTACGTGCTGATGGCACCGATGGCCATGATCCAGGCCTTGGGATTGACCCATTGAAACGCGGCGGCACCGAGATAGCTGATCGGCTTGGCCTCACCTTCGACGCCCTCGCCTACCGGGCCCGAATGGGCGATTTTCCACGCCAGGTACAGCAAATACGCGGCACCGAGATAGCGCAACACGGTGTAAAGAATCGGGTAAGTCTGGAACACCGCGCCGAGGCCAAAGCCCACTGCGACCACCAATACGAAGAAACCGCAGGTGATGCCGAGCATGTGAGGAATGGTGCGGTTGAAGCCGAAGTTCACGCCCGATGCCAGCAACATGGCGTTGTTCGGCCCCGGTGTAATCGAGGTGACAAGGGCAAACAGGGCAAAGCCCAACAGCAGATCAAGCGAGAGGGTCATGGGAGCAATCCGTCGGGGGTCATTCAGGTGTTGACCCTATCGCACGGCAGCCCGCAAACCCACGGACAGTTACGCGAAAATACGAGCAGTACAGTTTTCGATTAACTTGGACGACCGTGCAGCTGTATCGCACGTCCGGCGCTCATTTCAGCTTTCTTGTCGAATTGCGATTCGCCCAGCAGTGCCGCTTTCTTCGCGTGATATTCGTCGAAGGACAAGCCGCTGCGGTTCAGCGCTTCCATCGCCAGTTCGCGGGTTTCTTCGGCGGTGTACGGCCGTTGTTCAGGGGAAACGTGGGTCGCGCAACCGGCAAGTACGGAGACGGCGAGCAGCAGCGAAACAGTCAGTAAACGATTCATGGGGAGCGTCCTGGCGAGCGGTGGTAGTCGATGGACAAAGGCTACGCCCGCGCCCGTGCGGGCAAAAATCAACGCTCTCAATAGTGGCTATCAGGATTTCAGCTTTAACGCTCTCATATCTCCTAACGATCTATAAATATCGATTAACGTTCTTTTACGGAATAACCAGCAGCCGCTATAAATCCCTGCACGCGGCGAACAACTGTTGCTCCAGCAACTGTTGCCCAGGCAACAGCAGATCAACAAACCCGCCTGATATCTGCACAACCGACTCCCGCCAGAACGCTCAAGCCCAGGTAATCCGGGCCTCTCAGGAATTGGTACAGCGCTTGCTCAAGCCTTGGCACTTACTCACTGCTCGCTGAGCAACTGTTGATAAAAAGGAACTCATCATGTCGCGTCCCCTGAAAGTCGTCGCTCTCTCCGGCGGCACCTGGCGTCCATCGCGCACTCTGGTGCTGACCCAGGCGCTGTTGGCCGAGTTGGCTGGGCACTTGCCGGTCGAGAGTCATCTGATCGAGCTCGGCGATATCGCCCGCCCACTGGGCAGCGCTCTGTCGCGTCAGGAGCTGAGCGCCGAGGTCGAGGCCGAACTGCAAGCCATTGAACAGGCCGATCTGCTGATCGTTGCCGCGCCGGTGTATCGCGGCTCCTATCCGGGCCTGCTCAAGCATTTGTTCGATCTGATCGACCTCAACGCGCTGATCGACACCCCGGTGCTGCTCGCCGCCACCGGTGGCAGCGAGCGCCACGCACTGGTGCTCGATCACCAGTTGCGTCCGCTGTTCAGTTTCTTCCAGGCCGTGACCCTGCCCATTGGCGTGTACGCCACCGAGGCCGACTTCGCCGATTACCAGATCACCAGCGAACCGCTGAAAGCGCGGATTCGCCTGGCTGCCGAACGCGCCGCGCCACTGTTCGGCACGCAAATCAAACCGTTGCTGAAAATCGCTTAAGGAGCTGCTCATGGATGTTTTCTGGTTCCTGCCGACCCACGGCGACGGCCATTACCTGGGCACCACCCAAGGCGCGCGCCCGGTCACCCTGAATTATCTGAAACAAGTGGCGCAAGCCGCCGACAGCCTCGGCTATCACGGCGTGCTGATTCCCACCGGGCGCTCTTGCGAAGACTCGTGGGTGATCGCTTCGGCGCTGGTACCGTTGACCGAACGTCTGCGTTATCTGGTGGCGATCCGGCCGGGGATCATTTCGCCAACCGTTTCGGCCCGTATGGCGGCGACACTCGATCGACTGTCCAACGGTCGTCTGCTGATCAACGTGGTGACCGGCGGCGATCCTGACGAAAACCGTGGCGACGGCAGCTTCCTCAGCCACAGCGAACGCTACGAAGTCACCGACGAATTCCTCAAGATCTGGCGCCGGGTGTTGCAAGGCGAATCAGTGGATTTCGAAGGCAAGCACCTGAAAGTACAGAACGCCAAGGCCCTCTATCCGCCAGTGCAGAAACCCTATCCGCCGCTGTATTTCGGCGGCTCGTCCGACGCGGCGCACGACCTGGCCGCCGAGCAGGTGGACGTATACCTGACCTGGGGCGAACCGCCCGCCGCCGTCGCCGAAAAACTCGCCGATGTGCGTGAGCGCGCCGCTCGGCATGGACGCAAGGTGAAGTTCGGTATTCGCCTGCACGTGATCGTTCGCGAGACCGCCGAAGAGGCGTGGAAGGCTGCGGACAAATTAATCGAACACATCAGCGACGAGACCATCGAGGCGGCGCAAAAGTCCTTCTCGCGCTTCGATTCCGAAGGTCAGCGGCGCATGGCGGCGTTGCACGATGGTCGTCGCGACAACCTGGAAATCGCCCCCAATCTGTGGGCCGGCGTTGGTCTGGTACGCGGCGGTGCCGGTACGGCGCTGGTGGGCAATCCGCAGCAAGTGGCCGCGCGGATCAAGGAGTACGCCGACCTCGGTATCGAGAGTTTTATCTTCTCCGGCTATCCGCATCTGGAAGAGGCGTACCGCTTTGCCGAACTGGTGTTCCCGCTGTTGCCCGAGCCGTACGCAAGTCTGGCCGGACGCGGCGTGACCAACCTCACCGGGCCGTTTGGCGAAATGATTGCCAACGATGTGTTGCCCGGCCAAGCCAAGGCCTGACCAAAATCCCCTGTGGGAGCGGGCTTGCTCGCGAAGGCGGAGTGTCAGGCACCAGAATATTGACTGAACTGACGCCTTCGCGAGCAAGTCGAACCGTCGCACCGCCGCTCCTACAGGGGGGATTGCATCGATTTTGAGGAACACCGTGTGACCGCCAAACCACAAAGCACCCTGCTCTCCCCGCTGCAGACTGCCCGCCAACTGGCTGCCGAATTCGCCCTCACCGCCGTCGAGCGTGACGAGCGCGGCGGCACGCCGAAGGCCGAACGCGATGCCCTGCGCGACAGCGGCCTGCTGGCCCTGAGCATTCCCACCCGCTACGGCGGGCTCGGCGCGACATGGAGCGAAACCCTGCAGATCGTGCGCGAGTTCGCCAAGGTCGACAGTTCCATCGCCCACGTCTTCGGCTTTCATCACCTGATGCTCGCCACCGTGCGTCTGTTCTCGCGGCCGGAACAATGGCAGCCGTGGTTCGAACAGACCGCGCGACAGAACTGGTTCTGGGGCAACGCCCTCAACCCGCTCGACACCCGCACCGTGGTCAAGGATTTCGGCGGTTGGCGCGAGTTTTCCGGGAAGAAAAGCTTCTGTTCCGGCGCCAGCGATTCACAAATGCTGATCGCCTCGGCCGTCGACGAAAGTGCCGGCGGCAAATTGCTGATCGCGGCGATCCCCAGCGGTCGCAGCGGCATCACCCTGCACGACGACTGGAACAACATCGGCCAGCGCCAGACTGACAGCGGCAGCGCCACGTTCGAACGGGTGCGGGTCGAAGAGTCCGAGCTGCTGCTTGATCCCGGCCCGTTGAGCACACCGTTCGCCTGCCTGCGTCCGCTGATTGCGCAATTGACCTTCACCCATATGTTTCTCGGGATCGCCGAAGGCGCTTTTGAAGAAGCCCGGCTATACACCCTGAGCGAAACCCGTCTCTGGCACAAATCCGTAGCCCGCAACGTGCGTGAAGACCCGTACGTGCTCGCGCATTACGGCGAGTTCTGGGTCGCGCTGGAAGGCATTCGCTTGCTGGTCGAACGGGCCGCCGCGCTGCTCGACGAGGCCTGGGCCAAAGGCCCGAACCTGACCGCAGAGGAACGTGGACATCTGGCCACGGCGATTGCCACCGCCAAGGTCGCCGCCAGTCGTCAGGGGCTGGAGATTTGCAGCCGCTTGTTCGAAGTCACTGGCGCGCGTTCGACCCACGCCTCGCTGCGCCTCGACCGGCACTGGCGCAACCTGCGCACGCAGACCCTGCACGACCCGCTCGATTACAAACTTCATGAGTTGGGCGACTGGGCGCTGAATCAGGCGCTCCCGGTGCCGACGTTCTATTCCTGATCTTGCCATTAATGGAGCGAGTCCCATGCAACTGTTGACCCTTCCGCCCTCACCCGCTCTGGCGACGTCGATCCGCGCCACCGCGCAGGTCTTCGAAGACCCCAAGTCCCAGGCCCTGCTCGCGCATCTGCAACAGGTCGCGCCGAGCGAAGCCAGCGTGCTGATCATTGGCGAGACCGGCACCGGCAAGGAGCTGGTGGCGCGGCATATCCACAATCTGAGCCACCGCCGGCATCGGCCGTTTGTCGCGGTCAACTGCGGTGCGTTCTCCGAATCGCTGGTGGAAGCCGAGCTGTTCGGCCATGAAAAAGGCGCCTTCACTGGCGCCCTCAGCGCCAAAGCCGGGTGGTTCGAAGAGGCGGATGGCGGCACCTTGTTCCTCGACGAAATCGGTGATTTGCCGATGGCGATTCAGGTCAAGTTGCTGCGGGTGTTGCAGGAGCGCGAAGTGGTGCGCCTCGGTTCGCGCAAAAGCATTCCGATCGATGTGCGCGTGCTGGCGGCGACCAACGTGCAACTGGAGAAAGCGATCAATGCCGGCAACTTCCGCGAAGACCTGTTCTACCGATTGAACGTGGTCAATCTGGAACTCAGTCCGTTGCGCGAGCGGCCCGGTGACATCCTGCCGCTGACCCGGCATTTCATCGAGGCCTACAGCCAGCGCCTGGGTTACGGACGGGTCAGCATCAGCCCCGGCGCCGAACAGAAACTGCGCAGCTACAGTTGGCCGGGCAATATTCGCGAACTGGAAAACGTCATCCATCACACCCTGTTGATCTGCCGCAACGGCGTGATCGAACGCGACGATTTGCGCCTGTCGAACCTGCGCATCGAGCGCCCGGACGATCAGCAGTCGAACGCCGACGATTCACCGGAAGCGTTGCTGGAGCGGGCCTTTCAAAAACTCTTCGAACAACAGGCCGGCGCCCTCCACGAAAAAGTCGAAGACGCCCTGCTGCGCGCCGCCTATCGCTTCTGCCATTACAACCAGGTACATACCGCCGCGCTGCTCGGTCTGAGCCGCAACGTCACCCGCACGCGATTGATCAAGATCGGCGAACTGGCGGTGAACAAGCGGCGACTCACGGAGAACCTGCACGGTGAACGCCTGATTCAGTTGTCGATCTAGCCCACCAGATTGCAGTGCAGCGCATCGTCATGACTGCGGGCGATGCTGCTCAACACCTGGAATGAATTGAAGGTCACGGTTTTCGCCTGATGGGCGCGGATCAGCTGCCAGAAATCCTGCTCGCCGCTTTCATAGCGACAGAACGCCGCCTCTCCTGCCTCACGGCTCTGCCATTGCAGCAAGCTCAGCACCCGCCGACCGTCGTCGCTGACCTGGACGCTGGCGCTGACGAAGCCTGCGTAGCGCTGCGCCAGATGTTCGCTCTGCTGCGACAGCGCCGAGACCAATGCCGGTTGCTGGCGCGGCTCGATCTCGAATTCGATCAATTGGGTGAAACTGCGATTTTTCGCTGAAGTTTGCATGAGAAGTCCCCACTCATCGTAAGACGAGTCTTGCGACTCGAAGGCCTGCAGGGTAAAACCTCTAGTTAAGTCAAGGTCAAGAGTCATTTTGCAAAATGATCACCAAGGAAAACCTGCACAAGCAACTCACCGTGGGCGAAGTCGCAGCGCGCAGCGGTGTCGCGGTGACTGCCCTGCACTTTTATGAATCGAAAGGCCTGATCAAGAGCCAGCGCAATGCCGGCAATCAGCGGCGCTATCCACGGGAAGTCTTGCGTCGAGTGGCGTTGATCAAGGTCGCGCAGCGCCTGGGCATTCCGCTGGCGGAAATCGGCGAGGCGCTGAAAATCCTCCCGGACGACCGTGCGCCGACCGCGGCGGACTGGAAAGTCCTGTCCGAACAATGGCGCCGCGAACTGGATGAGCGGATCAATCAACTGACGTTGTTGCGCGACCGGCTGACCGGTTGCATCGGTTGCGGTTGCCTGTCGATGGAGGCCTGCCCGTTGCGCAACCAGGGCGATGTGCTCGGAGAGCAGGGGCCGGGGGCGCATTTTCCGGACTGACGGCTCGTCGGGGAAAAATGCTGGCCGCGCAGACAGTTCTATAGTGAATCCTCCACAAATCCGGTGGAGTTCCACCCCGAAAACAAAGAACAGGGAGAACGTCATGAGCGTCAAACCCATTCCCGAGGGGTATCACAGCATTACCCCGTATCTCGGCATCCTCAAGGCCGCCGAGGCCATCGAGTTCTACAAGAAAGCCTTTGGCGCGACCCAAGTCATGCGCCTGGACATGCCCGACGGGCGCATCGGCCACGCCGAACTACGCATTGGCGATAGCGCGATCATGCTTGGTACACCGTGCGATCAAGGACCGTTGAGCGGCCCGGACAACGCGGTGTCGGTCGGTCTGCATCTGTATGTCACCGATGTCGACAAGTCCTTTCAGCGAGCGCTGGATGCCGGGGCGAGTGCGGTGTCCGAGGTCAAGGATCAGTTTTATGGTGATCGCAGCGGGACGCTGAAGGATCCCTATGGACACGTGTGGTTTCTCGCCACGCGCAAGGAGGATCTGACCGAGGAGCAGATCAAGCAGCGGGCGATGGAGATGTTCAGTCAGGGTTGAGATTTTCAGGGGCCGGGCTGGCCTCTTCGCGGGCAAGCCCGCTCCCACAGGGATCTCTGGTGTTTATACAATGGGTGTCACACAGAAAAACACTGTGGGAGCGGGCTTGCCCGCGAAGGGGCCGGCACTGCCGACACACATCACACTTCATGAACCACCACACCACGCTTCAACCCTTGCCCCGAATGCCGAACACTTTCAGGATGCATCCCACCCGCACCTGAACAAGGATCAGCCCGATGTTTGCCGGATTCGTCAAAGACCAGTGCCACGTCAACGGCGTCGACATCGCCTATCGCCTCGGCGGCAGCGGCCCGGGGCTGTTGCTGTTGCACGGGCATCCGCAGACCCACGTGATCTGGCACAAGATCGCCGAACAACTGGCCGAGCATTTCACCGTCGTTGCCGCCGACCTGCGCGGTTATGGCGACAGCGCCCGACCGGCTGCCGATGAACAACACCGCAACTATTCAAAACGTGAAATGGCCCGAGATAACGTCGCGTTGATGCAGGCGCTGGGGTTCGAACAGTTTTCGATTCTGGCCCACGACCGTGGCGCCCGGGTCGCCCATCGCCTGGCCCTCGACCACCGCGCTGCGGTGCAGCGGATGATGCTGCTGGACATCGCCCCGACCCTGGCGATGTACACGCAGACCAACGAAGCGTTCGCCCGCGCCTATTGGCACTGGTTCTTCCTGATCCGTCCGGCGCCGTTGCCGGAGACCCTGATCGAGGCCGATCCCGAAGGCTATCTGCGCAGTGTGATGGGCAGCCGCAGCGCCGGACTGGCGCCGTTCACCGAGCACGCGTTCGGCGAATACCTGCGCTGCCTGCAACGTCCCGGCAGCGCCCGGGGCATTTGCGAGGATTACCGCGCCAGCGCCAGTATCGACCTGGAACATGACCGGGCCGACATCGCTGCTGGCCATCATCTTGATCTGCCGCTGCGGGTATTGTGGGGTGCGCAAGGCACGGTCGGGCGTTGCTTCGATCCGCTCAAGGAATGGCAGCAAGTGGCGACCAACGTCAGCGGCAAGTCACTGCCCGCCGGGCATTATCTGGCCGAAGAAGTGCCGGAACTGCTGCTCGCCGAGGCGCTGGATTTCCTGCGCTGAACCGAGCCGTTCCTGGCCGATGCTATGCTGGCGGCTTGTGCCGCCAGTGCTCGTTCCCACATGTCCCAGAACAAAGACCCCGTGCCCCTGCCCGAAGACTTGCGCGTGCTGCTGACCGTGATCCGCAAGAACGGTTTCGCCGCTGCCGCCGATGAGTTGGGGCTGTCCCCGGCCTACGTCAGCAAACGCATCCAGATTCTCGAATCGACCCTCGGCACCCGCCTGCTGCACCGCACCAGTCGCCGGGTGTCGCTGACCGAGGACGGCGAGCGGGTGCAGCGCTGGGCCTTGCGCATCCTCGATGATTTCCAGCAACTGCACGACGACCTCGCCGACGCCCACGACAGCCCGCGCGGGCGTTTGCACATCTGCAGCAGTTTCGGCTTCGGTCGCAACCATGTGGCGCCTGCGGTTTCGCGGCTGGCCGAACGGCACCCGCAATTGCAGATTCGCCTGGACCTGTTCGACCGCGCAGTGGACATCGTCAACGAGGGTTTCGATCTGGAAATCCGCGTCGGCGACGACCTGCCCGGCCAGCACATCGGCCGGCAACTGGTGCGCAACCGCCGGGTGCTGTGCGCCGCACCCGAATACCTTGAGCGCCGAGGCACCCCGCAGACCCTGGACGATCTGCAACAACACGACTGCCTGGTGATCAAGGAGCGCGACAACGCGTTCGGCGTCTGGAATCTGGACCGCAACGGCACGCAGGAAAGTGTGCGGGTCAGTGGGCCGTTGTCTTCCAACCACGGCGAAATCGTCCTGCAATGGGCGCTCGACGGCCGCGGCGTGTTGCTGCGTTCATTGTGGGATGTAAAACCGTTGCTGGAACAGGGCCGACTGGTGCCGGTGCTGACCGATTACAGCCAGAGCGCCAATGTCTGGGCGGTGTACCCGACGCGGCTGGCCAACTCCGGCAAGCTGCGGGCGTGTGTGGAGTTTTTGCAGGGGCATTTCAAGGGTCTTTCTCTCTAGCCCAAACACCACAAAACCCTGTGGGAGCTGGCTTGCCAGCGAAGGCGTCAGCTCAGCCAATATAAATGTTGGATGTGCTGGCCTCATCGCTGGCAAGCCAGCTCCCACAGGGTCAAAGGTGTGTCAGGCCAGCCACGGGTTGGCGGCCAGGTGTTCGCGCTCGAACGCCTCGATCTGCTCACGCCGCTGCAAGGTACTGCCAATCGCATCCAGCCCCAGCAACAGCGCAGTCTTGCGTAAGCCATCAATCTGGAAATCAATCACTTCACCGTCCACCAGTCGAATCTGCTGGGCCTCTAGATCGACATTGATCTGCGCCGTGTCGGGCTGGCTCACCAGTCGGCCAATGCGCTGCACTTGAGCCTCATCCAGAGTGATCAGCAACACCCCGTTGCGCTGGCAGTTGTCGTAGAAGATCCCGGCAAAACGGCTGCCGATCAGCGCGCGAATGCCCATTTGCTGCAATCCCCACACCGCATGTTCGCGACTGGAACCGCAGCCGAAATTCGGCCCGACCACCAGAAAGTTCGCGCCCTGCCAGGCTGGCTGGTTCAACACGAATTCAGGGTTGGGCGTACCGTCGGCAAGAAAACGCAGATCGAAAAACAGCCCACGATCCAGACCCTGACGGTCGATACCCTTGAGAAACTGCTTGGGCATGATCACGTCGGTGTCGACGTTGGCCGCGAGCATTGGCGCAGCCTGACCGCTGACCTGAGTAAAGGGTTGCAGGCTCATGGGCGTTCTCCGAAGTGGCGGATGTCGGTCAGGTGGCCGTTGATCGCCGCGGCGGCGACCATGGCCGGGCTCATCAGGTGCGTGCGCGCCCCCGCGCCCTGCCGGCCTTCGAAATTGCGGTTGGTGCTGGAGGCGCAGCGGTCGCCGGGGGCCAGCACGTCATCGTTCATCGCCAGGCACATCGAACAGCCGGACTGTCGCCATTCAAACCCGGCGTCGATGAAGATCTGCGCCAGCCCTTCGGCTTCGGCCTGGGCGCGGACCTCACTGGAGCCGGGCACGATCATCGCCCGCACATGCCCGGCCACCCGCCGCCCGTGCACGACGCTGGCGGCGTCACGTAAATCTTCGATCCGCGCGTTGGTGCAGGAGCCGATAAAAGCGTGACTGATGACGATATCGCGCAGCGCCATCCCCGCCTCCAGGCCCATGTATTGAAGGGCGCGGCGCATGTCCTGTCGCAGGATCGGATCGTCGATGGTCTGCGGGTCCGGCACCCGTGCGCCAATCGCCGCCGCCTGATCGGGGCTGGTGCCCCAGGTGACCATCGGCTCCAGCAGACTGGCGTCGAGGTACACTTCGCGGTCGAACACGGCGCCGGAATCGCTGCGCAATTCACGCCATTTTTCCACGCCGCGCGCCCAGAGTTCGCCTCGTGGCGCGCGCGGTTTGCCGTTGAGATAAGCAAAGACTTTTTCGTCCGGCGCCATGAACGCGCCGCGCGCGCCCGCCTCGACCGCCATGTTGCAAATGGTCATGCGTGCTTCGACGCTCAGCGCATCAATGGTCGAACCCGAGAACTCGATCGCATAACCCGTGGCCCCCGACGCACCGATCCTGCCGATCAGCGCCATGATCACATCCTTGGAGGTCAGCCCCGGCGCCAGTTCGCCATCCACCGTCACCCGCATGCTTTTCAGGCGCTTGTAGACCAGCGTCTGCGAGGCCAGCAGATGCTCGATCTCCGAGGTGCCGATGCCAAACCCGAACGCCCCCAGCGCACCGTACGTGGTGGTGTGGCTGTCGCCGGCGGCGATGACCATGCCCGGCAGGATGAAACCCTGCTCCGGGGCGATCACATGCTCGATGCCTTGGCGCTTGTCGAGAATATCCAGCAGTTCGATGTCGAAGTCCCGGCAGTTTTCCGCCAGATACGACACCTGCCGCGCACCGCCCGCATCAGGCATCGCCGCCACCCGTTTGGGGGTGGTCGGATTGACATGATCGACCACCGCCAGCGCCGTGGCCGGCCGCCAGACCTTGCGCCCGGCAGCGCGCAGACCGCTGAATGCCTGTGGACTGGTGTATTCGTTGATCACCTGACGGTCGATATACAGCAGCACATGGCCTTGGTCGTCGAGGCGGCACACGGTGTGCGAATCGATGTGTTTGTCGTAGAGGGTTCTGGGGCTCATCAGGGTGCTCACTCAGGGAAATCCGGTGCTCTCCATCATAGGGAGCGCCGACCGGCCATCAATTGCCTGACAGTGAGTGCGGCATTCATGAATCGTGTTTGATCGGCTGATCACCAAACACTCCCTGTAGGAGCGGGCTTGCTCGCGAAAGCGTCCTCTCAGTCGACATCCTTATTGAATGAACCACCGCATTCGCGAGCAAGCCCGCTCCCACAGGGGGGTGGTGGCGTCTGGGAGGAATTGCGAAACATTTACTTTCATATCGTCTTTCGGGATTTGTCCGGCTCATCCGTCCTATAGAGATGCAGGCCGTTCGCGTAGGCAACAGCCACGACCGCGCCTTTTACGGATAACCATGCTGCGAAGCCCGTAGCAGAGGCTCCTCTCACCGAATCAAGACGCGCAATCATGTCAAAGAAATCCCGCTCGAAACTGTGGTTCCTGGTGCATAGCTGGCTCGCGTTGCCGATCTGGTTTTTTGTCCTGATCGTCTGTGTCACTGGCACGCTGGCGGTGGTCAGCCAGGAAATCGTCTGGCTGGCCAACCCGCAGATGCGCGCCAGCCCGCCGTCGGACGACGCGCCGCTGCTCAGTTACGATCAGGTACTGGCGGCGATCAAACAAGCCGAGCCGCAGACCCTGGTACAAAGCATCAGCCGTCCCGATGAGTCGCACTTTGCCCTGGACGTTGAAGTCAGCTACCCGGACGGTCGCTCACTGACGGTCTATGTCAATCCGTACACCGGAGTCATTCAGGGCACCGCCCCCAGCTTCGACTTCAAGGCGTTCACCCGCGCCCTGCATGGCTGGTGGCTGGTGCCGTTCACCAACGGTTTCAGTTGGGGCTGGTATCTGGTGTCGTTTCTTGGGGTGCCGATGCTGGTGTCGTTGATCACCGGGTTGGTGGTCTACAAAAAATTCTGGAAAGGTTTTCTGCGCCCGACCCTGCGCATACGCCACGGCGCGCGGATCTTCTGGGGCGACTTCCACCGACTGTGCGGCATCTGGTCGATCTGGTTCATCGCGGTGATCTCCATCACCGGCATCTGGTTCCTGATCCGCGCGATCCTCTTCGATAACCAGATCTCCATTTCCAGCGAGCCGATCATTCCCGCCATGTCCCGGGAGAGCGTGCCGATTTCGGCCGCCGGCACACCACCGCCGCGTATCAGCCTGGACCGCGCCGTCGAGATCGCCCAGCAGAAGATCCCAGGGCTGGAGGCCAGTTTCGTCAGCCTTCCAGGTAACGCCTACAGCCACATGAGCGTCGGCGGTCGCGGCTGGTATCCGCTGATGTTCCAGACCGCAACGCTCAATCCGTACAACGGCGACATCGCCGCGTCCCGCCTGCTGTCCGATCGCTCCTCGCTGGAGTTTGTCACCGAGTCGATGCGACCGCTGCACACGGGTGATTTCGGCGGTATCTGGATCAAGTTGATCTGGTTCTTCTTCGGCCTGCTGCTGAGCATGATGGTACTCAGCGGCTTGCTGATCTGGACCAAGCGCACGGCGCTGGCCACCGCCAATGCGCTGAAGCGCGAGGAAAAGAAAAACCGCATCCAGGCACAACCGGCCCGTACCCGTGTGCCTTCGAAGGTGAGCCTGTGAGCAAGTCCGGCACGATCACACCGCCCTCCCGACTGGCCCGTTTCTGGCACCAATGGCGCTTTCACCTCAATGTCCTGCTCCTGCTGATCCCGCTGGGCTTCATGCCCAAGTACTTCGCCGATGCCTCGCTGTTTCGCGGCGACAGCGGTTTGGGTCAGCGGGAGATTGGCAACATCCAGGTCGGCCCGTGGAGCCTGCGACTGGCCGAATTGCGCAACGAAGCACCGACTCTCACCGGACCGGCCGGCTATATGAAGGATTTCAGCGCCGCCCTGTGCGATGCCTGTATCGATCAGGTCAAGGCTACCTACCTGCGCATCGGCAAGCCGCGCAGCCTGCGCGCCGCTGGCACTATCTTCTTCGGTACGCCGTACCGCATGGGCACACAAATGCCGATTCCGGAAAAGACCCGTCCCGACGCCGAACTGTGGATCACCATGGAAGGCTGGGACGGCAGCATGCATCAGGCCTCGATTCCCCTGAGCCAGGCCTCCCCCGCGACACTCGCCTGGCTGAACAAACAAGGAGCCAAACCATGAACTGCGTTCAACGCCCTTCCCGTCTGCGGTTGCGCGCCGCGTTGCTGATGCTGTGCGCAGGTTTCAGCGCCGGCGCCCTGGCCCATAACCCGATGTGCGAATGCAAAGCCGTCGACGCCGAGCAGATCAAATGCACCGGCGGCTTTTCCGATGGCAGCGGCGCGCCGGGGGTGACCCTGGACGTGATCGGTTACGACGAAACCATTCTGGTGCCGGGCAAGCTTGGCGCCGATTCGAGCCTGACCTTCAAGAAACCGGCGGCCGAGTTTTATGTGCTGTTCGACGCCGGCCCCGGGCACGTCGTGGAAATCGACCAAGCCGACATCGAGGCCCCATGAGCACGCCCACCACCCAAGTCGTACGTCCGGCCGGCGCCGGGCATGAAACCCTTAATGTTCTGCTGTTGTGTTTGCTGATCCTTGCCGTCGCCGGATCAGTGGTGGCATGGCGCGGGGTGTCCCATGAGCCGGAGCCGGTTTCCAGCCATCAACTCGATGCACGGCGCGACCTGAGTGCCGCCGAGCAAGGCATCTATGCCGACCTGCGGGTGACCCTCGACGAGATCCGCCTGCTGCGTGAAGAGCAGCAAAGCCTGCCGACCCCGCAAAATCTGGCCGAGGAAGGTTTCGCCCCGTTCGCTCAGGATGCCAGCTCGGTCAGCCGTGGCGGCCATGCCTGGCAGTTACTGGCGGACCGCGCCTATTTCGGCCACAGCCAGTCACCCGCCGTCGCCGGTTCGTTCGTGATGTTGCTGAGCGCCGACGCCAGTGCCGCGCCGGACATCTGGCTTAACCGCGACGCCGATCTGCAAACGCCTGCCGAGTTGACCGACGCAGCGCTGTCCGCCGCTGGCTGGAAACAGATCGTCGCGCAGTTCGATGCCGGCGTGACCCGCGAACATCGCCACTGAACCTTCGCCTTCACCCGAGAGAAGACCGCTTGCCCATGCTTATTTCACTGACTCGCCGTCCCCTCCTGCGCACTCTGCTGATAGGCCTGTGCGCGTGCCTGCTGAGCCCGCTGGCCAGTGCCGAACCGGGCAAACGCCTGCGCATCGGCATCACCCTGCACCCGTATTACAGCTATGTGGCGAACATCGTCGGCGACAAGGCCGATGTGGTGCCGCTGATTCCCGCCGGTTTCAACCCGCACGCCTATGAGCCGCGCGCCGAAGACATCAAGCGCATCAGCGGCCTGGATGTGATCGTGCTCAACGGTGTCGGCCATGACGACTTCGCCGACCGCATGATCGCCGCCAGCGAAACGCCGAACATCAAGACCATCGAAGCCAACGAAAACGTGCCGCTGCTGGCCGCCACCGGGACCGCTGCGCGCGGCGCCGGCAAAGTGGTCAACCCGCACACGTTCCTGTCGATCAGCGCCTCGATTGCCCAGGTCAACAACATCGCCCGCGAGCTGGGCAAACTCGATCCGGACAACGCCAAGACCTACACCAAGAACGCCCGCGCCTACGGCAAACGCCTGCGGCAGATGCGCGCCGATGCGCTGGCCAAACTGACCCAGGCGCCCAACGCCGAACTGCGTGTGGCCACGGTGCATGCGGCCTACGACTATCTGCTGCGCGAATTCGGCCTGGAAGTGACGGCCGTGGTCGAGCCGGCCCACGGCATCGAACCCAGCCCGAGCCAGTTGAAAAAGACCATCGATCAACTGCGCGAACTCGACGTCAAGGTGATCTTCTCCGAGATGGATTTCCCTTCCACCTACGTCGAAACCATCCAGCGTGAGTCGGGGGTGAAGCTGTATCCGCTGTCGCACATTTCCTACGGCGAATACACCGCCGACAAGTACGAAAAGGAAATGACCGGCAACCTCGACACCGTGGTGCGGGCGATTCAGGAGTCCGGGGCATGACGGCAAAAGAAACCCTCTCTGACACCCCGCCATCCCCTGTGGGAGCGGGCTTGCTCGCGAAGGCGCCGGGTCAGCCAACATCTTTATCGAATGACACACCGCATTCGCGAGCAAGCTCGCTCCCACAAGGGGTAAATGGGCCGACTCTGGATTTTGCGCAAGTCTCTCTGACCCTCGGGCGCACCACGATTCTCGACAACGTCACCTTCCAGGTCCAACCCGGCCACGTGCACGCGCTGGTCGGCCCCAACGGCGGCGGCAAGAGTTCGCTGATCAAGACCCTGCTCGGGCAGATGCCGCATCAGGGTCAACTGAGCCTGCACTGGCCCGGCCAACCCGGCACCATCGGTTATGTGCCGCAGGCGCTGGAATTCGATCGCGGCCTGCCAATGACCGTCGACGATTTCATGGCCGCCATGTGCCAGCGCCGGCCGGCGTTTCTCGGCTTGAGCAAGCACTACGCCAAGGCCATCGGCGAGGCGCTGGAACGGGTCGGCATGCAGGACAAACGCAAGCGGCGCATGGGCGCGTTGTCCGGTGGCGAACGTCAGCGCGTGTTGCTCGCGCAAGGCTTGATCCCGGCCCCGCAATTGCTGGTGCTGGATGAGCCGATGTCTGCCCTCGACGAAGCCGGGATCCAGGTGTTCGAACGCCTGCTCGGCGACTGGCGCGCGGCCGGCATCACCGTGCTGTGGATCGAGCACGATCTGGAAGCGGTCAAGCGTCTGGCCAACCGGGTCACCGGCCTCAACCGCCGCGTGCTGTTCGACGCCACGCCGCAACAGGCGCTGACTCCGGAACGTCTGCTGAGTCTGTTTTCCACCCATCCACGGAGCGCGGTCTGATGAGTTACGAAGCCTTTCGTTTGATGGTTCAGGGCTGGGCGTCGTCCGGTTACCTGCCGGAGGCGCTGGCCTACGGCTTTGTGGTCAACGCACTGCTCGCCGGCCTGTTGATCGGCCCGGTACTCGGCGGCCTCGGCACACTGGTGGTGGTCAAGCGCTTTGCGTTTTTCTCCGAAGCGGTCGGACATGCGGCGCTGACCGGCGTGGCCATCGGCATTCTGCTCGGCGAACCCTACACCGGGCCCTACGGCAGCCTGTTCGGTTACTGCCTGCTGTTCGGCATTCTGCTCAACTACCTGCGCAACCGCACCGGCCTGGCGCCGGACACCCTGATCGGCGTGTTCCTCTCGGTATCGCTGGCCCTCGGCGCGAGCCTGCTGTTGATTCTGGCCGGCAAGATCAACGTGCACATTCTGGAGAACGTGCTGTTCGGTTCGGTGCTCACCGTCAACGGCAACGATCTGCTGGTGCTGGCCATCGTCGGTTCGCTGGTCATGGCGCTGGCGCTGCCGTTGTACAACCGGATCATGCTCGCCAGTTTCAACCCGCAACTGGCGGCGGTGCGCGGCGTGGCGGTGAAGACCCTGGATTACCTGTTCGTGATTCTGGTGACGCTGATCACCGTCGCGGCGGTGAAGGTCATCGGCGCGATTCTGGTCGGCGCGTTGCTGGTGATTCCGGCGGCGGCAGCGCGGTTACTGAGCCAGTCGCTCAAGGGCTTCTTCTGGTGTTCGGTGCTGATTGCCACCATCAGCACGTTATGCGGGATTCTCGCGCCGATCGTCTTCGATCTGCCGATCCCCTCCGGCGCCGCGATCATCCTGGTCGCCGGCATTGCCTTCGCCCTCGCCGCCATTGCGCGCGGGGTCGTCCCGAGTCTGAAAGGGAACCTTGGATAAATGACTTTCTCACTGCGAAAACTGACCCTGGCCATGGTCCTGTGCGGCGTGGTCGGCAGCCCGCTGATGGCGGCTGAAAACCCTGAACCGCTGCGCGTGCTGGCCTCGTTGCCCATCACTTACGGTCTGGGCGAAGTGCTGCTCAAGGGCACTGACGTCAGCCTGGAGCGCGCAGCTCCGGCGAATCTGCCGGGCAGCCGTCAGACCGCATACTTCACCGGTCGCGGCGCTCCGGCGCTGGGCAAACTGGCGAGCAATGCCGACGCGGTGATCGGCGTGCGCTCGCTGTGGGCCGATGATCCGCTGTACCCGATCGCGCGGCGCAGCAACATTCGCATTGTCGAAGTCGATGCGGCGCGCCCGGTCGACGGCGCCCTGCCGGGGATTGCCGTGCAGCCGGGGCTGAAGGTCGATGGTTTGAACAGTCAGCCATGGCTGGCGAGCAACAACATGGGACGGATGGCCGATGTGATCGCGGCGGATCTGGTGCGTCTGGCGCCGTCCGCCAAGCCGAAGATCGAGGCCAATCTGGCGGCGCTGAAACAGCGCCTGCTCAAGCTCAGCGCCGACAGCGAAGCGCGCCTGGCCGAGGCTGACAACCTGAGCGTGATGAGCCTCAGCGATCACTTCGGTTACCTGATCGGCAGCCTGAATCTGGAGCTGATCGGTCAGGACGCACGAGCAGATGCCGAGTGGACAGCCGAAGATCTGAAGAAACTCACGGCGACGCTGAAGGACAACGACGTGGCGCTGGTGCTGCATCATCGCCAGCCATCGGAGGCAGTGAAAGCAGCAATTGCCGCCTCGGGGAGTCATTTGCTGGTGTTGAGTACCGATGCGGCGGATCCGGTGGCGGAGCTGGAGGGGAATGTGGATTTGTTGCTCAAGGGGTTGAGCGGGGCGTAGTTTCAGTAATACCGCGTTATCGTTCTTCGCGAGCAAGCCCGCTCCCACAGGGGAGTTGTGTGCACCACAGATCCAATGTGGGAGCGGGCTTGCTCGCGAAGAGGCCCGCCAGAACAACACCATTGCCAGGAATGAAAAAACCCGCTGCCTGTCACCAGTCCAGCGGGTTTGTTTTTGGCGGATAAATTACTGAGCCGCCGCCTGCCCTTCCATCTTCTGACGCAGGCTCAGCGGACGCATGTCGGTCCAGACTTCCTCAATGTAGGCCAGGCATTCCTTCTTCAGGCCGCTCTTGCCCACGGTGCGCCAGCCTTCCGGCACAGCTTTGTAATCCGGCCAGATCGAGTATTGCTCTTCGTGGTTGACCACGACCTGAAAGAGGATGTCCTCGCGGTCGAATACTGACGTCATGCTGGTTCTCCATCGGTGTAAGGGTAGGCTGCACCTGGGGTGCAGCCGGGTATGTAGATAGAACGTTCGGCGCTGCGAAAAATTTACTCGGCGGCGGTGGCGGCGGCCAAGGCGCGGCCGAAGATCTCGGCGACACGGTCGATTTCGGCAGCGGTGATCACCAGTGGCGGCAGGAAGCGCACCACCGCACCGTGCCGGCCGCCCAGCTCCAGAATCAGCCCACGCTTGAGGCATTCACGCTGCACCAGCGGTGCCAGGCGCGCGAACGCGGGTGGATGACCGAGGGCGTCCGGCGCGCCGTTCGGGTCCACCAGCTCAACGCCCAGCATCAAGCCACGACCGCGAATGTCGCCCAGTTGCGGGAAGTCGCGTTGCAGGATTCGCAGATGTTCGCTCAGACGCTCGCCCATGGCGGCGGCGTGTTCGCAGACCTTGTGTTCCAGCAGATAACGCATCACCGCCGAACCGGCGGCCATCGCCATCTGGTTGCCACGGAACGTGCCGGCGTGGGCGCCCGGCTGCCAGGTGTCGAGCCAGTCACGATAGACCACCACCGCGAGCGGCAGGCTGCCGCCGATGGCTTTGGATAACACCACCACGTCCGGGACAATGCCGGCGTGTTCGAAGGCAAACATCTTGCCGGTACGGGCGAAACCGCTCTGGATCTCATCGACGATCAGCGCCACGCCAGCCTTCTCGGTGATCCGGCGCAAGCCACGCAGCCACTCGATATCGGCCGGGATCACCCCGCCCTCGCCCTGCACCGCTTCGACGATCACCGCCGCCGGCAACTGCACGCCGGCTTCAGGATCGTTGAGCAGGTTTTCCAGATAACTCAGATTGGCTTTCACCCCGGCCGCGCCGCCGAGGCCGAACGGACAGCGGTAGTCATACGGGAATGGCATGAACTGCACGCCGTTGCTGAGCAAGGCACCCAGTGGTTTCTTCGGCCCCAGGCTGCCCATCAGACTCAGCGCACCCTGGCTCATGCCGTGATAACCGCCGGAGAACGACAGCACGGTGCTGCGCCCGGTGGCGGTGCGCACCAGCTTCAACGCGGCTTCCACCGCATCGGTGCCGGTCGGGCCGCAGAACTGGATTTTCGCCTCGGCCGCCAATGCCGGCGGGAGCAACCCGAACAGGTCCTGGACGAACTGATCCTTGACCGGTGTGGTCAGGTCGAGGGTGTGCAGCGGCAGTTCATCGGCCAGCACTTGCTGGATCGCCTCGATCACCACCGGGTGGTTGTGCCCCAGCGCTAGGGTGCCGGCACCGGCCAGGCAATCGATGAACGTACGGCCCTCAACATCTTCGACATACAGGCCCTTGGCACGTTTGAGCGCCAGCGGAATGCGCCGCGGATAGCTGCGGGCATTGGATTCCTGCTGACTCTGCCGGGCCAGCAGTGGTGACTCGTTGAACTGATACAGGGTTTCGGCCGGCGCGGAGGTGATCCGGGCCGACGACTCTTCGATAAGGCTGGTGGCGACTGACATCTCTCGACCCCTCAATACGCTATGGATAGTGACCAAAACAGCACACCGCACAGGTGCGCGTTCCGGTCGCGGGGCGCACATGCAGGTTTTCCTGTTCTGGAAACGCTTAAGCGGGGCGAGGATTTAGACCCCAGATCGAGTTGTCAGTCGGGCACCGCCAATGGCTTGTGCAATGCAACGCGGTGCAGGCCCTGATCGGTTAAGGCCGGCGCCGTCTCGCGGTAACCCAGATGCCGATAAAAAGCCGCACCGATACGGGTGCTGGAAACGCTCACCTGTGGCACGCCACGAATCCGCAGCCAACCTTCAAGATCAGTCATCAGGGCGCGCCCTGCACCACGGCGAAACCATTCCGGCTGCACATGGCAAAAGCCGATGTCGCCGCTGCCCGCCGCCATGCCGACGCCCACCGGCTTGTCCTGCAGCAAGGCGATGTTCAAATAGAAATGCGGATCGGCAAGGTGCGCACTGATGACGTCGGCGGACTGTAGGTCAATCCAGCGGCTGAGCAGTTGCGGGTCGTTGCGGTGGTCGAGCGCACAACCGACGCGGATCGAGCGCTCGATGATGCGGCTGATAAGGCCGGCGTCGGCCGGCCTGGCCGGGCAAATGCAGATCGGTGCTTCCATGGCGCGTTCCCTCAATCCATTGAGTCAGAGCAGCCCGACCTTAACGCCGGGGCCGGCGAATCACCAATGCAGAGACGTTACATTTGATGTGCCACACCACAAATCCCAATTGTGGGAGCGGGCTTGCTCGCGAAGGCGTCCGGTCAGTGGATACGTTGCTGACTGGCACGCCGCCTTCGCGAGCAAGCCCGCTCCCACAGGGGATTTTTGGTGGTTCAGGCAGGTTGCAGCGGCATCGTCAGTTCCACCCGCAAGCCGTCCGGGCGGCTGTCGAAATGCAGGGAGCAAGCGCAGCGCTGGACGATGGCTTGCACGATGGCCAGGCCGAGGCCGCAGCCGGTGCTCTGGCCGTTACGCCAGAAGCGTTGGGTCAGGTGCTGCAAATCATCGGCGGCGATACCCGGCCCATGGTCGCGTACCACAAAGCGTGCGCGCTGGCCGACGGTTTCCAGACTCAATTCCACGCTAGCGTCCGCCGGGGTATGGCGCAGGGCGTTGTCGAGCAGATTGCGCAACGCGGCAATCGACAGCACCGCCGGCATTTGCACCGGCGCACTGGAGAGCTGCTTGGGCAATTGCAGCTTGATGCGCTGACGCTCACCGCCGGCCGCATCCTGCATCGCCAGTTTCGCCACCTGCTCGGCGCTGCACTGCACGCCGTCGTCGAACGACAGACTGCCCTCGACCCGCGCCAGCAAGAGCAATTGCTCCAGCGTGCGGTGCATGCGGTCGGCGCCCTCCTCGGCCCGCGCCAGCGACTGATCGCGGGCACTGCCTTCGGTCATGCGCGCCACCTGCAGGTGCGTCTTGATCGCCGTCAGCGGGCTGCGCAGTTCGTGGGCGGCGTCACCGGTCAGGCGGCGTTCACGCTCGATGGTCTTGCCGATGCGCTGGAACAGCTGGTTCTGCGTATCGAGCAAGGGTTTCAGCTCGCTGGGAAACGACTGCAACTGCAACGGCTCAAGCGAGTCGGCATTCCGTCGCATCAAGGCTTCGCGCAGTCGATTGAGCGGCGCCAGGCCCTGACCGATGCCCAGCCACAACAGGCACAGACAACCGAGCAACGCTACGCCGACCGGCACCGAGGCCGCCAGCAGGATCGACATGTTCAGGGCTTCGCGTTCGATCTGCCGATCGGCCGTGGTGATCCGCACATCCCCCCGCGCGAGAGTGAAACTGCGCCACGGCGCACCGTCGATCATCTGGTCGTGGAAGCCCATTTTTTCCGCTTCCAGGGTTTGCTCGGGGCTGCTGTGGCTGCGGGCCAGAATCTCTCCGCGCAGCGAACTGACCTGACAGGCCATGCCGCCGGGAATGTTCAATTGTTCGGCACTGAAATGGGTGCCCTCGCCCTTGCTCGGCAGCGCCGGCAATTGCTCGAGCAGCCCGGCGACCATGCGCGCCGAGGCTACCAGACGCTGGTCGAGGGAAAACATCATCTGATTGCGCAAGTCGCTGAGCATCCAGGCCGCGGCCAGCGCCCAGATCAGGGCGAAGGCGGCGCCGAGGGTCAGACTCAGGCGCAGACGCAGACTCATCACTTCTGTTGTTCTCCACCATCGGCCGGCCCGAGGCGATAGCCCAGACCGCGCACAGTTTCGACAATACCCTTGCCGAGCTTGCTGCGCAGGTGATGGATGTGCACGTTCAGCGCATTACTTTCCAGCTCGTCATTGAAGCCATAGACGCTGTCCTTCAACTGCTCGGTGGACAGCACCCGGCCACGGTTGTGCAACAGCGCCTGCAACAGCGATTGCTCGCGACGCGACAATTCCACCGGTTTTCCGGCCAGCGTGGTTTCACGGCTGCTCGGATCGTAGGTCAGCGCACCGTGTTCGATGAGGTTGACGCTGCGTCCGGCGACCCGGCGCAACAGGGTTTGCAGACGGGCGAACAGCTCCCGCAAATCGAACGGTTTGAGCAGGTAATCGTCAGCCCCGGCCTGCAGGCCATCGACCCGATCGGTGACCGAGTCGCGCGCGGTCAGGATCAGCACCGGAATTTCCAGACCCTGCTGACGCAGTTGTTGCAGCAACTTGAGGCCATCTTCGTCGGGCAGGCCAAGATCGAGCACCATCACGTCGAATTCGGCGACCTTGAGCATCGCCCGTGCTTTCGAGGCGGTGTTGACGTGCTCGACCGTCAGGCCCTGCGCCGTGAGACCGGCCACGATACCGCTGGCGATCAGTTCATCGTCTTCACAAACCAGTACGTGCATGGGGGCTCCATGAGCAAAAACGCCATTCAAGCAGCCGAAGATTAAGCCGCAGTTATGCCAAGTGTACCGTTTAACGAGAGAAACGCTGCGTAGCCGCCCCACCACCGCAGTACGTCAGGTAAAGAGTCGGTCATCTACCTGCGTTCCAATCTGATCGACAACCGCCAGGCGCAACTTTCAAATTGAAACATACCGGGCATATTAAAAATCAAGCTGTGCAACTAACATCGACTGCACACGATTAACAACAACGCTTTTTTCAACAACCATTAAAGGACTAAACATGTCTCGATTAGGAAAGGCCGTCGCTGTTGACTGGCGCTCAGGCAAAGACCAGATTTACTTCTTTTTCACGCACTACAACATATACTCGCGCTTCAGCCTGGCAGAAAACAAAGTACCTGAAAAATATCCTTTGGAGGTATCCGGGAATTGGGATGACTTTCATGACGCCTATCAGTTGCGGTTTGGTTTTACGACCACTGGACTCGACACTGACAGGATAGACGGAGACATCCTGTGGCTATTTCATTATGGAGAGGATCGACTCACTCCCTATGTCACCAAATATGATCAGGACGATGAACGCTGCATCAGCACGGTTCCAGTTCAGGAATCACGCTGGCATAAACTTGTGCCTTACTTCGACCGGATCATTGCAGGAACGTGGTGGCAAACCATACCGGGCCGAGCACAGTTGTTCCGTTTCCTGATGGACAACGGCAAGGCGCTCAGGCTTGATTTTGGTTATGAGACACTTGTCGAAGAAACCATTAATGATGAAACATGGCCTGGGTTGGCCCAGTATCAGGACCGAATCATGACGGGTGCGCAAAACGATCGTACGCTGGCGGACAGTTACTGGTATCTGTTTTTGGACAAGGATGAATACATCCGCTACAACATTCAGGAAAATCAGGTTGAGTCCGGTCCCATCCAGATTGACGACGAATCCTGGCCAGGACTGCTGCGCGGCTGAAAACACTTTTTTCAAGTGAGTTATTGTTGGCGATTAAGCATCGATTAATCGCCAACATTGCTACACACCTTGTCCCTACCCGCCAGAACAGTCAAACCCGCAACCATATTAATAAGATTTATCAAGCGAAGTTGAGCCATTGGCAAACAGCAAGATGTCAGCGGCAACGAATAACTCCGAGATACGAAATCTTGTCTTTATGTTTATCTGAATGACAACCGGCCCGCCGATATGATCAAGACGCGAAAAAAACATGTGGCGCGTATACAATCTCCGAAATCCGCTGGCCCGGGTTGCTGATAAACCGAGACCTCTTGCAGGCATCAGCGCATCTGCTTCGGGCCGTCCATCGGACAGCGTGCGGGGCGGTTAATCATCGGTTAATCGCCATCCACCATTGTGCCCACACTTGCACAGGGACAAGGCTCCTCCATGCGTCATTTTTTTCTTTTGTTTGCGCTGCTGATTTCCGGCCTGGCCCAGGCCGGAAACAATCCATTCGAGACCAAACCGGAGTTTCTGCCGGTCGACAAAGCCTTCGTGCTGACTTCCGAACGCCTTGAATCCGGGGAAACCCAGTTGTTCTGGCAAATCACCGACGGCTATTACCTGTACCAGAAACGCCTGAAATTCGACGGTTTGCCGGCCGAGCAACAGCCGGCATTGCCCGAGGGCGAGTCGCACAGTGACGAGTTCTTCGGTGAACAACCAGTGTATCGCCAGGGGCTGGAAGTCAAAGTCCCGGCCTCGGCCAGCGGTCAGATCAAGGTCAGTTACCAGGGCTGTGCCGATGCCGGCCTGTGTTATCCGCCGCAGACCCGGGTCATCGATCTGGGCGGCAAAGCGACGCCGACAGCCAGTGCCGAAGCGCCGGATCAGGCCTTGGCCAGCAGCCTGCAACAACGGGCGCTCGGCTGGAGCCTGCTGGTGTTCTTCGGCCTCGGCCTGTTGCTCGCGTTTACCCCATGTTCGTTGCCGATGCTGCCGATTCTGGCGGGCATGATAGTCGGTAGCGGTGCCACCCCACGCCGCGGTTTCGCCCTGGCCAGCAGTTATGTGATCTGCATGGCACTGGTGTATGCGGCGATGGGGGTGATCGCCGCCCTGCTCGGCGCCAACCTGCAGGCATGGCTGCAAAATCCGTGGCTGCTCGGTGCGTTTGCCGCAGTGTTTGTGGTGCTGGCGCTGCCGATGTTCGGCTTCTTTGAATTGCAGTTGCCGGTGGCCTTGCGTGATCGCCTCGAACACGCCTCGCGCAGTCGCAGCGGTGGCAGCCTGATCGGTGCCGGTGTACTCGGTGCGTTGTCCGGTCTGCTGGTTGGCCCGTGCATGACCGCGCCACTGGCCGGCGCTTTGTTGTACATCGCGCAAAGCGGCAATGCGCTGCACGGTGGTTTGATTCTGTTTGCGCTGGGCATCGGTATCGGGGTGCCGCTGTTGCTGCTGGTGACCGTGGGCAATCGCTTCCTGCCGAAACCTGGCGCGTGGATGAATCTGCTCAAGGGCATCTTCGGTTTCCTGTTCCTGGCCACTGCGCTGCTGATGTTGCGCCCGGTGCTGGACGCCTCGTTGTGGCTGGGCCTGTGCGGCGCGCTGCTGCTGATCGCCGCGTTCTGTGCCTGGAAGCAATCGGAAGGCTTCGGCCGGGTCGCCCAGGTGTTCGGCGCCAGTTCGTTGCTGCTCGGCTTGTGGGGCAGCCTGCTGCTGATCGGTGCTGCCGGTGGCAGTGACGATCCGTATCAGCCGTTGCAGGTGTACAGCGCCGGCCGGGTCGCCAGCGCCACGCCGAGCGGGCATGAGGCGTTTACCACGATCAAGGATCCCGCAGCCCTGCAACGCGAACTGGATAGCGCCAAGGCTCAGGGCCAATGGGTGCTGCTCGATTACTACGCCGACTGGTGCGTGTCGTGCAAAGTCATGGAGAAACAGGTGTTTGGCAAGGACAAGGTCATGCAGGCGCTGAGCGATGTGCGCCTGCTGCGCCTCGACGTCACCGCCGACAATGCCGCCAGCCGCGAACTGCTCGGCCGCTACAAAGTCCCGGGGCCACCGAGTTTTGTCTGGATTGGCGCCGACGGCGAAGAACGGCGTAGCCAGCGCATCACCGGCGAGGTCGATGCCGATACATTCCTGCAACGCTGGACCACCACTCGAGACGCCAACTGATGCTGACGTTCACCCTCGGCACCTTCGCCATCGCGCTTAACCACCTGCTGTTGATCAGTGCCTTGGCGCTGGCGACCTTTGTCGGCTGGCGGGTGGCCAAGCGTGGCGGCGATAACCCCGAGTCGGCGCTGTTCAGCCTGTTCCTGTTGGGCATGCTTGCGGCGCGCGTGGCGTTTGTCGCCCTGTATTGGGGGCACTATCGCAACGACCCGTGGCAGATCATCGACCTGCGCGACGGCGGTTTCCTCGCCTGGCCGGGGGTGATCGTACTGCTGCTGGCTGCACTTTATCGCGGCTGGCGCCGCCCGGGCCTGCGTCGGCCACTGGGTTTTGGTGTGGCCAGCGGCGTGCTGTTCTGGCTGCTGGCGACCCTGTCGCTGAACATCTACGAGCAAGGCACGCGCCTGCCGGAAATCACCCTGCGTAACGCCGCCGGCGAGACCATCCAGCTCAGCGACTATCAGGGCGGCCCGCTGGTGATCAACCTCTGGGCAACCTGGTGCCCGCCCTGCCGGCGTGAAATGCCGGTGCTGGAAAATGCTCAACAACAACGCCCGGACCTGACCTTTCTGTTCGTCAATCAGGCCGAAAGCATGCAAAGCGTTGCCACCTTCCTCGAAACCCAGGGCCTGAGCCTGAACAACGTGCTGTTTGACCGCAGCGGTCGACTGGGTCAAGCCGTGGGTTCCATGGCGTTGCCGACTACGCTGTTCTACAGCCCTGACGGTCGCTTGCTGAGCAGCCACCTGGGCGAACTGTCGAACGCCAGCCTGGCCCGCGCCCTGGAAAACTTCGACATCCCGAATCCAACCGCCGCACCGGCCACCTCTGCAAGGAAACTGCCATGCCCCGCCTCCGCCACCTGCTGACGTTGACTCTGGGCACTGCCCTGCTGCACCTGCCGTCGGTTCAGGCCGCCGAAGAATTGCCCGCCGCGATCAAGCAGATCGAAGCCAAGGGCGCGAAAATCGTCGGCCAGTTCGACGCGCCGGACGGCTTGCGCGGTTATGCAGCGCAGTACCAGAACCGTGGCATGGCGCTGTACCTGACACCGGACGGCCAGCACGTCTTGCTCGGCAATCTGTACGACGCCGACGGCAAGGACTTGAGCAGTGAGCCGTTGCAGAAACTGGTCTACGCGCCGATGGCCAAGGAAATCTGGGGCAAGTTCGAAGCCAGCAACTGGATTCAGGACGGCAACAAGGATGCACCGCGCACCGTGTACCTGTTCAGCGATCCGAACTGCCCGTACTGCAACATGTTCTGGGAACAGGCGCGGCCATGGGTCAAGGCCGGCAAGGTGCAGCTGCGGCACATCATGGTCGGGATCATCCGCGAAGACAGCCCGGCGAAATCCGCTGCACTGCTGGCCGCGAAAGATCCGGCCAAGGCGCTGGAAGACCATGAGAAGGCTGGCAAGGCCAGCACACTCAAACCCTTGAAAGACATCCCGGCGGCAGTTCAGACCAAACTCGCGGCGAACATGCAGTTGATGGAAGACCTGGAATTGCAGGCGACTCCGGCGATTTTCTACATGGATGACAAGGGTGAGCTGCAACAGCAGCAAGGGGCACCTTCGCCGGAGAAACTGGCGAAGATTCTCGGGCCGAAATAACCGGCGCTGGCTCCTGCACGCACTCAACCATCACCACTCACAAGGTTGGCAACGACCGATGATGTCTTCCAGATCATCGGTCACACCCTGTTCAGTCAGGAATCGCGTGACCTCAGCACTCCACTCATGATCCGAGGCAATCCCGGCCCATGTGTGGGTGCCGGCTCTAAGATAAGGGCGGTCATCGAACGTGTTGATCAGTGCCTGATTCAACGTTCGCACATCAAAATCCGGATTTTTCGCGCTTTGCACCGTCAGCGAGTTCAACACTCGTTGTTGGGTTTCTTCGCACAGTTTCACCGGACGGGCATCGATGGAACTCACGACGAGAAACGTAGGTTTAACGTCCTCGGCGAGCGCCGCATGCAAGCGGTAATGCCCGTCAATAATCACGTAAGAACACAATCCACCGATATACCAGAGCAAGATTGGAGGCAAGCTGCCTTCTCTGGCTTTTTTGCGCCACCATTTCAGCCGGCCCGCCAGCGGATCAACCGTGTGCAAACCAATCACATGGCCAAGATCCCAATCGAGCCAGTGCACGGTTTGCGGCTGCACGTTGTCGAGAATGCCATCGCCGTAAACGTACCACCTGGGATAATGGCTTGGCTGCTGCGGCGGCGTGCAGAAAAACCAGCCGCTGACACCTTCACGCTGTTTACCGCGCATAGCCGTGGGCACCATCGGGCGTACGACCCAATGGCCGGGATAAAGAAAATCAGCCTGAGTTTCCATCAACTTGTTGATGAAGTAGCGACACCAGTTTCGTAGGCGTTGATCGGACGGGAGATCAAAGTGCTCCTGAACGTCAGCCGAGCCGATGGCGGGGACAGGGGCTGACTCCAGCAAGGGCTGCGGGTTGCGCACCAGCCACGCACCGTAATATGAAGTGGCGAGAGTGCCCCAGAGCAGCGGGATATCATTCAGCATCAACTTTAATCGGTTGTTGTTCCCGCTTGATAGATGAAGCGGCGGTTTGCTGAACCCCGGACGATTGACCTCAAGGCCCAGTCCAATCCAACTGTCCTTGAAATCCTCGAGATCCCGCCAATAAAACTGGCTCACATCAGTCCCTTCTAAATGTGTTTGCGCGCAGAAGTATTTCAGATTCAGGTTCTTTTGGCGCCTGAATTGGCAACTTCGCGAGCAGGCTCACTCCTACAAGGAGTACAGGGTGCAGGCCAACTCCAAGCACATCTCAAACCCTGAGCGGCCAAGTGAACCGTGGCTGCAATCTTTTTATCATGAGCGCTGCGAGTTGCGCTCAGCCAAAAAAGTAAACAACACCTCGTTCACAAACTGCGGATTCTCCAGACTGGAGATATGCCCCGCCTCCGGCACCAGCACCCACGGGCAACCGATCAGTTCGGCCATTTCCTTAGCCTCTGACGGTGGCCGTGGTTTGTCCTGGTCGCCGCACAGCACCAGGGTGGTCGCGGCGTTCAGCTCGCCCAGACGCGGCAACAGGTCATCACGGCTGAACGTGATTCGGCCCATCGGCACGATGCTTTCGCGCAGGCGGTCCGTGGTGTAGGCCGCCAGTTTGGCGCGGAAGTCCTGATACAGCGGCGACTGCGGATCGATGCCCGGACGGAAGAAGATCGGCACCACGATGTCGAGTAACTGTGGCGCAATCTCGCCGCTTTCCTCGATCTGCTTGAACAGCGAGAAATAGTATTGACGGGTAGGCTCAGGCTCGACGCCGACGTAGGTGTCCATCAGCACCAGCCCGTTGATCCGCTGCGGGGCCGACAAGGCCAGCCGCACGCCCCACATGCCGCCGACCGACAGCCCCGCCAGCGTTATCTGCTCGATCTGCAGGTGATCGAGCAAGGCCTCGACCTGTCGTGCGATGTCATCCAGCGAGGTGGTGTCTGGCGGCAAGCGCCCGGATTCGCCGTGGCCCCACAGGTCCAGGGCAATCACCCGGTAGTGCGGCGACAGCGCAGCGATCTGGGGTGCCCACATGGCCGTGTCCCACAGATAACTGCCGGCCAGCAACACGGCTGGCCCGGTGCCTTGATCAATGTAGTGCAGCGCTTGTCCGTCAACCGTGAAGAAAGGCATCGACCACCCCCGCGACAAAAAAGAGAACCGGCAGACTGAGCTGCCGGTTGTTGATCGTCAACCTAGGAAATGATGCGGTGTGTGTTGATGCTACTGACGCCTTCGCGAGCAAGCTCGCTCCCACATTGGTTCTGCGTACACAGTACTAAATGTGGGAGCGAGCTTGCTCGCGAAAGGGCCAGTGCAGGCACTAGAGAATCAAAGCCCTTCCAGCTCCGCCATCAGATCATTCAAGCGATCCACCTTGTCCTCGGTCATGTCACTGGCCGAAAGGCCTTCGATGTACTCGGCCAGTTCCTGCACCGTGCTGCATTCGAACATCGCCCGCAGCGGCACATCGCGTTGCAGGGTTTTCTGCACCCGCGAAGCGATCTGCGTGGCCAGCAATGAATGTCCGCCCAGCTCGAAGAAGTTGTCGCGCACGCCGACCTTGTCGACCTTGAGCACTTCGGCCCAGATGTCGGCCAGGGTCTGCTCCAGTTCGTTGCGCGGGGCCAGGTAGTCCTCGCTCTGCAACTGACCGATCTCCAGCGCCGGCAGGGCCTTGCGGTCGAGTTTGCCGTTGGCGTTGTGCGGCAACTGATCCAGCCACAACCAGTGCAGCGGCACCATGTATTCCGGCAGTTCGCTGCGCAGGCGTTGCTTGATCCGCTCCAGACGTTCGCTCGGGTTGAGCGCCGAATCCGCCGCGACCAGATAGCCGACCAAGTGCTTGCCATTCACGCCTTCCTGCACGCCGACCGCCGCATCGCGGACTTCCGGTTGTTCGTGCAGACGCGCTTCGATTTCACCCAGTTCAATCCGGTAACCGCGAATCTTCACCTGATGGTCAACCCGGCCAACGTACTCCAGCACGCCGTCACTGCGCCGCCGCGCGAGGTCACCGGTGCGATACAGACGCTCGCCCGGCGCGCCGAACGGGTTCGGCACGAACACCGGCGCGGTGCGCAGCGGATCGCTGACGTAACCGCGACCGACACCCGTCCCCGCTACGCACAACTCACCCACAGCGCCCAACGGCACCAGTTCCAGCGCGCCATCGACCAGGTACAGCACGTTGTTGTCGGTCGGCGTACCGATCGGCAAATAGCTGCCGCGAGTCGAGGCCAGGTCAACGCGGAAGAACGCCACGTCATCCGAGCACTCCGCCGGCCCGTAAGCGTTGACCAGACCGATGTCCGGGTAACGCAGCAGCCACTGGTGCGCCAGTTCCGGCGGCATCGCTTCACCGGTCGGCAGCATCCAGCGCAGGCCGTCGAGGCTCAGGCGATCGGAGGCGAGCATGCCCTGAATCAGCGACGGCACACTCTCGAGCACGGTGATGCCCTGCGCCTGCACATGCACCAGCAAGCCCTGCGGATCGTGGGCGATGGTGTTCGGCACAATGTCCACCCGCGCGCCGAACAACGGCGCGGCGAGGAACTGCCAGACCGAAATATCGAAGCTTTGCGAGGCGGTCTGCGCGATCACGTCGGCGTCCGTCAATTTCAGGTACGGCACCTTGCTCAACTGGTTGTTGAGCATGCCGCGCTGCTCGACCATCACGCCCTTCGGCAACCCGGTCGAACCCGAGGTGTAGATCACGTAAGCGAGGTTATCCGGGCCACTGTGGATACCGAGGTTTTCCGCGGAGGTCGCCAACGCCTGCACCTCTTCCCAGACCAACAGCCGTGGACGGTTGGCGCAGCTGAATTCATCGAGCAAGGTCTGCGCCTGTTCGCGACAGGCTTCGCTGCACACCAGCACCGGCGTGCGGCTCAGCTCGATGATGCGTTGCAGACGCTGGCTCGGCAGGCCCGGGTCCAGCGGCAGGTAACCGGCACCGGCCTTGAAGCTGCCGATGATCATCCCCAGCAGATCGAGATTACGCTCGGCCAGCAACGCCACCGGTTGATCCATCTGCACCCCGGCCGCAACCAGTGCATGACCGAGACGGTTGGCATTGTGGTTGAGCGCGGCATAGCTCAGTTGCTGATCAAGGCAAGTGGCGGCGATGCGCTGCGGGTGCGCCGCGACCTGCGCTTCGAACAGCGCCACGTAGCTCTGCTCCAGCGGATAGTCGTGGGCGCTCTGGTTGCAGCCGTGCAGCAGGAAGTCCTGCTCATCAAAGCCCAGCAGCGGCAGATCGGCCATGTCGCCGTGGAAACCCTCGACCAGCGCCAGCAGCAGGCGCTTGAACTCGCCGAGCATGCGCTCGATGGTCGACTCGTCGAAGTAACGCTGGTCATACGACAGATGCAGACCGAGGTCATCGCCCGGGTAGCACACCGCCGTCAGCGGGAAGTTGGTGTGGGTGCGACCGGAGTCCGAAGTCGCATTGAGGCTCTGCGCGCGGTCCAGTACCGAGACTTCCACCGGGGCATTTTCGAACACGAACAGACTGTCGAACAGCGGCTGGCCTTTCGGCAGTTCACTCTGCTCCTGAATGTTCACCAGCGGCAGGTATTCGTACTCGCGCAGCTGCATGTTGCTGTCGAGCAGGCCGCTCAACCACTGGCGCACACTGGCGCGCTGATCGTCCGCCGGGATCTGCACCCGCAGCGCGATGCTGTTGATGAACAGGCCGACGGTGCGTTGCATCTCCGGCATTTCCACCGGACGCCCGGCCACGGTCACGCCGAACAGCACGTCGCGATCACCGCTCAGGCGTCGCAGCACCAAGGCCCATGCCGCTTGGGCGAAGGTGTTGATGGTCAGTTGATGGGCCTGGGCCAGCTCGCGCAGACGGGCGCCATCTTCAACGTTGAGACGGGTATAGCGATCACCGACGATCATGCCGCCGCTTTCGCCGGCGTGTTCGCGCAGGAACGGCCGGTCGCTCGGGATCGGCGTGGTGCGTTCGAAACCTTGCAGGTTCTGCTGCCACCACTGGCGTGCCTCGGCCAGGCTCTGGCGTTGCAGCCAGCCGATGTAGTCGCGGTAACGCGGCGGCACCGACAACTGTGCCTCGCGACCTTCACCGAGGGCGGTGTAGATCTCGAAGAAATCGTTCATCAGCAGCGAGCGGCACCAGGCATCAATGAGGATGTGGTGGTTGCTCATCATGAACCAGTAACGCGCTGCGCCGACCTTGATCAAACGCAGGTGGAACGGTGCCTGATTGAGCAGATCGAACCCGGCCTCGCGCTCGCTTTTCAGCAGCGCCTGCAGCTTCGGTTCTTGCTCTTCTTCGGCAACGGCGCTCCAGTCCAGGTACTCGATCGGCGTGCGACCCGGGCTGTGGATCACTTGCAGCATGTCTTCGCCGACATTCCAGCAGAACGACGCACGCAGCGCTTCATGACGGGCGACCACCGCTTGCCAGGCCTGGGCGAAACGCTCGGGATCAAGCTCGCTGTTGATGCGATAGCGATCCTGCATGTAATACAGACCGGTGCCCGGTTCGAGCAAGGTGTGCAGCAACATGCCTTCCTGCATCGGCGTCAGCGGATAGACGTCTTCGATCTGCGCCGCCGGCACCGGCAGTGCATCGAGTTGCGCCTGGGTCAGTTTCGCCAGCGGGAAGTCCGACGGCGTCAGGCCACCGGCCTGGTCTTGCAGGCAATGTTCGATCAGGCTTTGCAGCTCGCCGAGGTAGGCGTCGGCCAGATCGTTGATGGTTTGCGCCTCGTAACGCTCGGCGCTGAAAGTCCAGCGCAACAGCAGTTCGCCGCCATAGACCTGACTGTCAATGCTCAACTCGTTGGGCAACGGCGCCTGTGGATCGTGGGCCGCACCGACCGGCTCGTCCAACGGACGGAACAGCGCATCGCTGGCGAAACTCTGGTCGAACTGGCCGAGGTAGTTGAAAGTCACCGGAGCATTCGGCAACGCCGCCATGCTGCGCTGGCTGAGGTCATCGGCCAGATAACGCAGCACGCCATAACCGAGGCCTTTGTGCGGTACCGCGCGCAGTTGCTCCTTGATCACCTTGATCGAAGCGCCCTGCCCGGCGGCCTCTTCGATGTTGTGCGGGGTCAGGCGTAATGGATAGGCGCTGGTGAACCAGCCGACGGTGCGAGTCAGGTCGATCTCGTCGAACAGGGTTTCGCGGCCGTGGCCTTCCAGTTGAATCAGTGCCGACGGCTGACCGCTCCAGCGGCACAGCACACGGGCCAGCGCGGTCAGCAGCAGATCGTTGACCTGCGTGCGGTAGGCGCGCGGCGCCTGTTGCAGCAGTTGTTGGGTACGCTCGGCATCCAGGCGCACGCTGACGGTTTGCGCGTGACGATTCTGCTGTCCGCCCTGCGGGTTTTCGCACGGCAGGTCGGCGCTCGATCCAGCCAGTTGGGTCTGCCACCAGTTCAGTTCCTCGCGCAGCGATTCGCTGCCGGCATAGGCCTGCAAACGTGCCGCCCAGTCCTTGAAGGCACTGGTTTTCGCCGGCAGTTTTACCGACTGCTCGGCATCGAGCTGGCGGTACACGGTTTGCAGATCGTCGAGCAATACGCGCCACGACACACCGTCGACCACCAAGTGATGGATCGCAATGAACAGGCGTTGCTGCCCTTCGGGACCATCCACCAGCAAGGCGCGCAGCAGCGGGCCGTTCTGCAGATCGAGACTGCGCTGAGCATCGGCGAACAGCGCTGCGCACTGGTCCATCGCCGCCACCCGCACCTGCCACAACACCCCGGCGTCGGACACCGGTTGATGCGTTGCTTGCCATTGATCGTTGGCCTGAGTGAAGCGCAGACGCAGGGCGTCGTGCTGCTCGATCACCGCCAATAGCGCTTGCTCCAGACGATGCGGTTCCAGCGCCACGCTCGGCTCCAGCAGCAGCGCCTGGTTCCAGTGCTGACGCTGAGGAATATCAGTGCCGAAGAACCAATGCTGAATCGGCGTCATGGCCGACTCGCCGACCACCAGTCCCTGCTCGGCAGTGACTTGCTCGCTGCGGCTGGCCACGGCGGCCAGGGTCTGCACCGTCTGATGCTGAAACAGATCCCGCGGGCTGAAATGAATGCCCTGTTGCCGCGCACGGCTGACCACTTGAATCGACAGGATCGAGTCACCACCGAGTTCGAAGAAGTTGTCGTTGAGACCGACCTGCTCGACGTTAAGCACCTCACACCAGATCTGCGCCAGGGTCTGCTCCAGCTCATTGCTCGGGGCGACGTAGTGCTGACGGTTCAGCTCGGGATCCGGTGCCGGCAAGGCGCGGCGGTCAAGTTTGCCGTTGGCGGTCAGCGGCATGCTCGCCAGCAGGATCAGGTGCGTCGGCACCATGTAATCCGGCAGTTGTGCCTTGAGGTGCGACTTCAGCGCTTCACGCAACTCGGCTTGTTGCGCTTCGCCCTGCTCGGCGACTTCGCTGACCAGATAACCCACCAGTTGTTTGCCGCTCGGTGCATCCAGCGCCAGCACCACCGCTTCGCGGATCGAGTGGTGATCGAGCAGACGGGTTTCGATCTCGCCCAGTTCGATGCGGAAACCACGGATTTTCACCTGATGGTCGATCCGTCCCAGGTATTCCACCAGACCATCGGTACGCTGGCGCACCAGATCGCCGGTGCGGTACATGCGTCCGCCATCGGCGGCAAACGGGTCCGCCACGAAACGCTCGGCGCTGATGCCCGGACGGTCGTGATACCCCTGCGCCAGACCGGCGCCGCCGACGAACAACTCACCGGTCGCGCCTTGCGGCACCAACGCCAGATCGGCGTCGAGAATGTACGCCACCCGGTCACCGATCACGCTGCCGATCGGCACGCTGCCAGCGCCCTCTTCCAGCACCTCTGGCGCCAGACTGGCCAGTGGCATGACCACTGTTTCCGTCGGGCCATAGGCGTTGAAGAACAGGCTCGGTTTAAACGCGGCACGAATCCGTTGCAGGTGCTCGCCGGTCAGCGCTTCGCCGCCGGTGATGATCATCCGCACCGGCAGAGTTTCATTCTGCGTGGCGAGGAACTGCGCCAGCTGGCTGCCGTAGCTCGGGGTGAAGCCGAGCACATTGATCCGATGGGTGCGGATCAAGCCGCAGATTTCTTCCGCATCCCACTGCCCTTGCGCTCGCAGCACCACTTGCGCGCCGCTGAGCAACGGCACCAGCAGACGCTCGGTGGCGGCGTCGAAGTTGATCGAATAGAAGTGCAGCTCGCAGTCGTCCGGGCGCATGCCGAAACGTTCGATCACGGCCTGGCAATGCATGGCGATTTCACCGTGGGACACCACCACGCCTTTCGGCTTGCCGGTCGAACCCGAGGTGTAGATCAGGTACGCCTGATGCTGCGGCAGGCTGATAAAGGGCAGCTCAGTGGCCGGGTAATCCGCCAGCGCGGCGCTGTCGTCTTCCAGGCACCAGCGCGCCACGTTCGACGGCAGATCGCCAAGCGCATTGAACATCGCGCGGTCGCTAAGCAGCAGACCGATGCGGCTGTCTTCGATCATGTAGTGCAGACGGTCGAGCGGGTATTCCGGGTCCAGCGGCACGTAAGCGCCGCCCGCCTTGAGGATCGCCAGCAGGCCGACGACCATTTCCAGCGAACGCTCCAGCGCCAGACCGACCCGCACTTGCGGACCGACCCCACGCTCACGCAGGGCCCAGGCCAGGCGATTGGCCCGCGCATCAAGTTCGGCGTAGCTCAAGGTCTGGCCGGCGAAGGTCAGCGCCGGTGCATCTTTGCGCGCCAGCGCCTGCTCGGCGAACAGATGATGGATGCACTGATCGAGACGACGCTCGCCCGGTTCGACACCGAGGCTGTCGAGCAGTTGTTGCTGCTCGGATTGGTCGAGCAGCGGCAACTGGCTCAAACGCTGTTGCGGGTCGGCGATCAACGCTTCCAGCAGGTTGCGCCAATGCTTGGCCATGCGTGCGATGGTCGGTTCATCGAACAGATCGGTGCTGTACGTCAGGCAGCAACCGAGGCGATGGTCGAGGTCGGTGACTTCCAGGTTGAGATCGAACTTGGTCGCTCGCGCATCGTTGGCCAGGTACTCGACGGTCATCCCGGCGAGCATGCGGCTCTGCTGGAACTCCCAGCGCTGCACGTTGCACATCACCTGGAATAGCGGGTTGTACGCCGCGCTGCGTGGTGGTTGCAACGCTTCGACCAGATGGTCGAACGGCAGGTCCTGATGCGACTGGCCCTCAATCACGGTGTGACGCACTTGCTCGAACAACTCGCCGACCGACATCTGCCCGTCGAGCTGGCAACGCAGCACTTGGGTATTGAGGAATGCACCGATCAGCCCTTCGCTTTCCGGGCGGATACGGTTGGCCACCGGCGCGCCGATACGCAGGTCGGTCTGACCACTGTAGCGGTAGAGCAAGGTGGCGAGCGCGGCGGTCATGGTCATGAACAGGGTCAGACCGTTTTGCGCATTGAACGCACGGACGCGGGCGGCAAGATCGTCGCTCAGGTCGAAACGGAACAGCTCGCCCTGGTGGCTTTGCACCGGCGGACGCGGACGGTCGCCGGGCAGTTCCAGCAGCGGATGTTCGCGACCCAGTTGCGCGGTCCAGTAGTCGAGTTGACGCTGACGTTCACCGGACTCCAGCCACTGCCGTTGCCAGACGCTGTAGTCGAGGTACTGCACCGGCAACGCTTCGAGCGGCGAGTCGCGGTCATCGACAAAGGCTTCGTACAACGCGCTGAGTTCGCGGGCAAAAATATCCATCGCCCAGCCTTCGGTGACGATGTGGTGGAGGGTCAGCACGAAGTAATGCTCCTGCTCGGCGGTCTTCACCAGACAGGCGCGCAGCAGTGGGCCGCTTTCCAGATCGAACGGCAGATGCGCTTCGTCATCGGCCAGTTGCTGGACTTTCTGTTCACGCTGGTCAGCCGGCAGTTTCGAGAAATCTTTCCAACCCATGCGCACGCCGGTCTCGGCATGCACCTGCTGACGGGCCACGCCATCGACGCTCGGGAACGTGGTGCGCAGGGTTTCGTGGCGCAGGATCAGCGCCTGCAAGGCCGCCTCGAAATGCTCGACATGCAACACGCCGCGCAAGCGCGCCATGCCGCCGACGTTGTACGCCGGGCTGTCCGGCTCCATCTGCCAGAGGAACCACATGCGTTGTTGCGAATAGGACAGCGGCACGACTTGGCGGCGATCGACTTTGGCAATCGGCGGCTGCTGGTTGGTCTGGCCGCTGGCCTGGATCAGGCGGATCTGTTCGGCGAAGTCGCCGAGTTCGCTATGCTCGAACAACGCGCGCAACGGCAACTCGACGTCACAGGCCTGGCGGCTGCGCGAGATGATTTGCGTGGCCAGCAACGAGTGTCCGCCGAGGGCGAAGAAGTCGTCACGCAGACCGATCCGTGGCAGACCCAGCACTTCGCGCCAGATCGCGGCGATCTGTTGTTCCAGCTCGGTGACCGGTTCGACATGTTCACGCACTTTCCACTGCGGGTCGGGCAAGGCGCGGCGGTCGAGCTTGCCGCTCGGGCTCAGGGGCATTGCGTCGAGGCGCATCAGTTGCGCCGGGACCATGTATTCCGGCAGTTCGGCGGCCAGTGCGGTTTTCAGACGAGCGATTTGCGCGTCCTGATCTTCGCGGGCATCGATGGCGGTGAAGTAGCCGATCAATCGCGCGCCAGCGGCGGTTTCCCGCACCAGTACCACGGCTTGAGCGACGCCGTCCTGGGCCAGCAGGCGCGCTTCGATTTCTTCCGGCTCAACGCGGAAACCACGCAGTTTGACCTGCTGATCGAGACGCCCGAGGTATTCGATCACGCCGTCAGCGGTCCAGCGTGCACGGTCACCGGTGCGGTACAGACGTGCGCCCTGCTCGCCCAGTGGATCGACCACAAAGCGCTCGGCAGTCAGCGCCGGGCGACCGAGGTAACCCCGGGCCAGACCGATGCCGCTGATGCACAGTTCGCCCGGCACACCGGCCGGCACCGGATTGAGATCGGCGTCGAGCACGCGGCAGATCACGTTGCCCAGCGGCCGGCCAATCGGCGAGCGCTCGCCGTCGGCGCTGGTGCAGTGCCAATGGGTGACGTTGATTGCGGTTTCGGTCGGGCCGTAACGGTTGTGCAGTTGCACCGCCGGCAGTTGCGCCAGCACGCGGTTGCGCAGTTCTGCCGGCAGCGCCTCACCGCCGGAGAATAACCGGCGCAGGCTGGTGCATTCGGCGCTCAGCGGCTCGTCGATGAACAGCGCAAGCAGCGGCGGCACAAAGTGCAACGTGGTCACACCGTATTCCTGCACCAGTTGGGCGATGCGATGCGGATCGCGGTGTTCACCGGGGCCGGCGATCAGCAGACGTGCGCCAGTGATCAGCGGCCAGAAGCACTCCCACACCGACACGTCGAAACTGATCGGCGCCTTTTGCATCAGCACGTCGCTGTCGTTCAGGCGGTAACTGTGCTGCATCCATTGCAGACGTTCGGCCAACGCGGCGTGGGTGTTGCCGACGCCTTTCGGTTGCCCGGTGGAGCCGGAGGTGTAAATCACGTAGGCGAGGTTGTCGCCATGCAGGTGCAGACCCGGCGCCTGGCTCGGCCAGCTCTCCAGATGCAGCGCGTCCATGGCGATCACGCTGACGCCGTCGCTGGCCGGCAGACGGTCGAGCAATGCGGTCTGGGTCAGTAGCAGTTCGACGCCGCTGTCGCTGAGCATGTAAGCCAGGCGCTCGGCCGGGTAATCCGGGTCCAGCGGCACATACGCGCCACCGGCCTTGATGATCGCCAGCAGACCGATCAGCAGTTGCGGCGAACGCTCGGCAGCAATCGCCACGCACACATCCGGGCCGACACCTTTGTCGCGCAGATAATGCGCGAGGCGGTTGGCCTGGGCGTGCAATTCGGCGAAGTCGAGACTGCCGCCGTCCCACACTAGCGCGGTGCGTTCCGGGGTCTGCCGCGCCTGTTCGTTGAGCAGTTTTGGCAGCCATTGTTGCGCCGGCGTACACGGCGCGACGCTCCATGCCTGCTGCTGTTCGTGCTCACACGGAGTCAACATTGGCAGGTCGCCGATTGCCTGTTGCGGCTGTTCGCAAACGGCGCGCAGCAGGTTGCTGAAGTGTTCGGCCAGACACGCGATGGTCGCTGCGTCGAACAGCTCATCGGCGTAGTCGAAGGACAGGGTCAGGCGCCCGTTGCGATCTTCTTCGCTGTGCAGTTGCAGGTCGAACTTGGCCTCGCGGCTGTGCCACGGCAACTCTTCGGCGAGCAGACCCGGCAGGCGCTTGAGCGCACTCAAGTCGCGCTGCTGATGGTTGAACATGACTTGGAACAGACCCTGCTCGCGGGCCTGCGGGAACGCCTCGAGCAGTTGTTCGAACGGCAGATCCTGATTCGCCTGAGCGCCCAGTGCAGCGTCGCGGGTCTGCGCCAGCAACTCGACAAATGACAGCCGAGAATCAACCTCGGCGCGCAGCACCTGGGTGTTGATGAAGAAGCCGATCAGGCCCTGGGTTTCCAGGCGCGGACGGTTGGCGTTGGGGATGCCGATGCGGATATCGCGCTGACCACTGTAGCGGTGCAGCAGGCTCTGGAAGGCAGAGAGCAACAGCATGAACGGCGTCGATTGATGCGCCTGCGCCGTCTGCTTGATCGCATCGCTGAGGCTGACGCCGAGGCGCACACTGTGGCGCGCAGCGCTGTGCAATTGTTTGGCCGAACGCGGATGATCGGTGGCCAGTTCCAGCACCGGATGCTCGTCGCCCAGTTGGGCTTTCCAGTACGCCAGTTGCCGCTCGCCCTCACCTTGCGCCAGCCATTGGCGCTGCCAACTGCCGTAGTCGGCGTATTGGGTCGGCAGCGGCGCAAGTTCGGCGCGCTGGCCTTGGGATGCCGCAGCGTACAGGCGCGAGAATTCGTCGATCAGCACATTCAGCGACCAGCCGTCGGCAATGATGTGGTGCAGCGTCACCAGTAACTGGTGATCTTCGTCGTCGAGACGCACCAGCGTCACCCACAGCAGCGGGCCTTTTTCCAGGTCGAACTGGGTGCGCGCTTCGTCCTCGCGGATCTGTTGCGCGCGGGCTTCACGCTCGTGCGCCGGCAGGTCGCTGATGTCGATCAGTTGCAGGTTGAATTCAGGTGCGGCGTCGACTTGTTGCAGCGCCACACCGTCGCGTTCGAAGAAACGTGTGCGCAGGGATTCGTGGCGCTCGATGAGTTGCTGGAAGCTCGCACGCAACGCGTCTTCGTCCAGCTCGCCGCGCAGACGCAAGGCGCCGGGAATGTTGTAGGCGCTGCTTTGCGGGTCGAGTTGCCAGGTGATCCACAGCCGGTTTTGCGCCAGCGATTGCGGCAGTGCTTCGCTACGCGACAAGGTGGTTATTGCGCCTTGGGCGCTGCCGCCGTCCTGTTGCTGCTGCGCCACGGCAGCGGCGAATGCGGACAGGGTCGGGGCTTCGAACAACAGGCGCAGATTCAGCTCCAGCGCCAGTTCTTCACGCACTCGGGCGATCACTTGCGTGGCGGCAATCGAGTTGCCGCCGAGCAGGAAGAAGTGGTCGTCGGCACCGACCTGTCTGACGCTGAGTTGTTCGGCCCAAATCTTGCCGATCAAGGCTTCCAGCTCGGAGGCTGCCAGGGTCGATTCGGTACTTTGCACCTCGGCGGACGGGAACACCGCGTAGCTGTCGAGGCTGCCATCGGCCAGACGATTGCGGCACGCCGAGCGTTGCAGCTTGCCGCTGGACGTCTTCGGCAGCGCGCCCGGATTGAGCAGCACCACCACGCTCGGCGCTTGTTGATAGGCCTCGGCCACCGCTTGGCGAATGGCTTTGATCAGCGCTTCCGGCGGCAGGATTTTTTGCACGCTGCGGCTGATTTCCGCGGCGATGCCGATGCCGTCTTCGCCGTCCTGAGTGACCGCGAATGCTGCAACGCGGCCCTTGCGCACCACCTCCACTTCGCTCTCGACAGTCTTCTCGATGTCCTGCGGATACAGGTTGTGGCCGCGCACGATGAGCATGTCTTTCAGGCGACCGGTGATGAACAGTTCACCGTCGCGGCTGAAACCCAGGTCACCCGTGCGCAGCCAGGTGCGGCCGGCGTGCTGGACGAAAGTCTTGGCACTGGCCTCGCGATTGCGCCAGTAGCCGTGGGCGATGCTCGGGCCGGTGGCCCAGACTTCGCCGACCGCATTGTCATTGAGTTCTTGCAGGCTGCTCGGCTCGACGATCAGCACCGCATGCTCCGGCTGGCTGATGCCGCAACTCATGATCGGGCTGCCGTCGCCCGGCTCGGCACGATTTTGCGCCAGCGCCTGATCATCGACGCGCAGCGCAGGAATTCCGGTTCCACGGGGGGTGCCGGCGACGAACAGGGTCGCCTCGGCCAGACCGTAGGAGGCCATGAAGCTGTCTTCACTGAAGCCGCACGGGGTGAACTTCTCGGCGAAGCGTTCAAGGGTGTCGAGGCGGATCGGTTCGGAGCCGGAATAGGCCACGCGCCAGCGGCTTAGATCAAGGCGTTCCAGCGCCGATTCGCTGACCCGCTCGCTGCACAAACGATAGGCGAAATCCGGCCCGCCACTGATGGTGCCACCGTATTGGCTGATCGCTTCGAGCCAGCGCAACGGGCGGCCAAGGAAGTACGCAGGTGACATCAGGATGCACGGCACGCCGCTGAAAATCGGTTGCAGCAGGCCGCCGATCAGGCCCATGTCGTGGTACAGCGGCAGCCAGCTGACGATCACGTCATCGGGGTTCACGTCGATGCCGAAACCGTGACGAATCAGCAGCTCGTTGGCCACCAGATTGCCGTGGCTGACCTGCACACCTTTGGGCAACGCGGTGGAGCCGGAGGTGTATTGCAGGAAAGCAATGTGATCTTGCGGCAGAGCCGGCTCAACCCAGCGTTCAGCCTGCGCGCTGTCGAGCGTATCGACGCACAGCAACGGCGGCGCACCTTCGATTTGCTGCAAGGCATCGCGCAGGTCGGCGCTGGTCAGCAGCAGGCGCGGCTCGGCGTCCGCGATGATCGACAGCAGGCGTTCCTGATGATGACGACGGGCGGACTCCGGCGGATAGGCCGGCACCGCAATCACCCCGGCGTACAGACAACCGAAAAACGCCGCGACGTAATCCGCGCCGCTGGGAAACAGCAGCACCGCGCGATCACCGAATTCAGCCTGGGCCTGCAACGCGGCAGCAATGGTCCGCGCGCGCTGATCGAGTTCGCGGTAACTGAGCACCACGCCCTGCTCCTCGGTTTCGGCGAGAAAGCGCAGGGCCAGTCGATCCGGCGTCTGTGCCGCACGGCGCTGGAGGGCTTGGACCAGAGTGCTGGGGAGTTCGAACGCGTCGGTCATGAGGTTTCCTGCCTGAATTCGGCTTGCTAAATGGAATCGGGTTGCTGCGTCACGCCAGTCGAGGGCGTGCAGGGCGCGGTCTGTGCCGACCGCGCGAGGCTTGGGAATGCTGTCTGGCCGGGGCTGTGCGCCCGAAGCCATTCACCAATGAGAACGGATGACGTCTGGAAATAATTAGTCGGCGCGCAGGATCGCCAACGGGGGCCGAGGTGTGGCGGTGTGTCGCAGTTCTCGATTCGCACCTTTACGGAGCATTAGTTCTCTTTCTCAATTGACAATCATTATCATTCAACATAATTTGTCGCTCGATGTGTAGGACGGCCCCGTCCCCCAGGCGTCCCACTAACCTATTGGCAGCAAGGTGATTTCCATGACGGAACAAGTATCCACAAGCAGGTGCGATTCACCGCTACTTCAGGCCTTCGTCGACAATCGACTGATTCTGGTGAAGATTGCAGCCCGCATTACCGGCTGCCGTTCGCGCGCCGAAGACGTGGTTCAGGATGCGTTCTTCCGGCTGCAGTCGGCTCCACCGATCACGTCGTCAATCAAGGCTCAATTGAGTTACCTGTTCCAGATCGTGCGCAATCTGGCCATCGATCACTACCGCAAACAGGCGCTGGAGCAGAAATACGCAGGCCCGGAAGAGGAAGGGTTGAACGTGGTCATTCAAGGCGCTTCGCCAGAAACCTCGCACATCAATTTCTCGACACTGGAACACATCGCCGACGCGCTGACCGAACTGCCCAGCCGTACCCGCTACGCCTTCGAGATGTATCGCCTGCACGGGGTGCCGCAAAAGGACATCGCCAAGGAACTCGGCGTCTCGCCGACCCTGGTCAACTTCATGATTCGTGATGCGCTGGTGCACTGCCGCAAGGTGTCGGGCAGTCGTGGGGATGCGGCTTCGATGGGTCGTCGCTAAGCCCTGAATTCGGCGTCAAGCCATTCGCGAGCAAGCCCGCTCCCACATTTGACCGGCATACACAGGTCGATGGGGGAGCGGGCTTGCTCGCGAAGGCAGACTTGAGACCGCAATAGATCCCAGGCCTTGTCACCTCACGCCAACTTGCACCGATCGAAAAACCGCTCACGCCCCAGAATCATCAGCGCCGCACGCTTGTGCGGGAAGTCGAATTCCTTCTCGCAGTGGAAGCACTGGTTGTGCATGTGGCCGATCATCTTCGCGTTGTCGGCACGCGGTTCGGCAACCACGCGCTGAGTGCGCGGATCATCCAGAAACAGGTAGTGCACCAGGGCCGACAACCAACTCGCGACTTTGTGCGGGCCACGGTGATTCTCCTCCCCCACCAGCATGTGAATGCCACGGTCGTAATTGTCGGCGTCGTAGAACGGCGCGATACGATCTTCCTTGGCCCAGTAGGCTTCGAAATAGGCAAACGGCTGATCGTCGAAACAACCGATCAGCGTCAGGGTGTGCGGATCGGCGTCGAGTTTGCTCAGGTATTCGCGATGCTGCTCAAGACTGCCCTCCTCCTGCCAGAAACTGGCGACCCGCGGACTGTTCTGCCAACGGTTGAAGCGCGCCAGATCCTGCTCGATTTCCACCGTGCGCAGGGAAATCCACGCACCGAGACGCGCATCGAAGCGCCGATAGACTTCACCGCGCGGCTTCACCGGGCGCAGCGGATGGCGCTTGCCCTGGCTGATCACCATTTGCTGCGGGTAGCTGCCGCTCAACGAGGTGCCGAGCCATGGCTGCGGCAGTTGCCAGAACAGTGTGCGTTCGCAGCGATACTCACCGGCCACCTCGGTACTCACCAGCAAACCGCTGAGCAAGGCTTCGGTGGGTCGCTGATCCAGCTGCCAGAGCAATTGCTGGCGCTCCGGCTCACGGGCGAACAACCAGTAACAGGCCGCCCACAACGCCAGGCCGGGCGGCAGGGCAAAACGCTCATCGAGCTGAATCGGGCCGTTGCCGTCACGATCCATACGCAGGCGAATCAGCGGCTGCCCGTCCAGGCTCAGGCTCAGACGGCTTTCAGTTGCATCGGCTACCAATTGGCTGCCCGAAGGCAAGTCCAGGGCAGTCAGGTCATTCAGATTGGACATGGGTCGGGCTCACGATAATCGTCGACAGTTCAACGATGGGACGTGAGCCAAGGGAGGAAATTTAGCCGCCGGGGTGAAAAACGCTCAGGGCTGCGGCACCGGCACCACGGCAATCTTGTACGGCTCGAAGATTTTCAGCATCTGGCCGTTGTTGCGCAGCCCCTGCAGTAACTTGCTGAACGCCTCGCCGGTGATCGGTGCGCTCGGGCGCAAAATGGCGTAGTGGTGATAAATCTGATCGATGCGCTGCGACACCAACAGCTCGTCTTTAACCTTTTCGTTGCGCTTCAGATAATCGAACAGGTATGAGCGCGTCACCAAGGCAATGTCGGCGCGCCCGCGCAGGACCATCAACAGGTTGCTGTCGTGGGAATAGGTCAGCGTGGCGTTGAACGTATCAGCAAGGTATTTGGGATCGGCATTGAAGTTGGCGAACTCATAGTGATAACCGCTGTATAGCGCCAGGCGCTTGCCCTTGAGATCGGCGAAATAGTTTTCCTGGCGAGCATCTTTGCGTTGCGCGACAAAAATCTCGGCATCTTCCAGGCCCATATCGACCGTGGTATGTGGAATGTCCTTCCAGCCCCACTCGGGGTTTTCGAAGATGGCCATGTCGGTGCGACCTTCCTTCAGATCGCCGAAACGCCGGGGAATCGAGGTCGGTACCAAGACAAACTGATAGTCCGACTGCAACGCGTTGAGCGCTTCGACCAATTCCGGCAGCAGCCCGGTATCGGCGCCGCTTTCCGGGCGAATGGTGTAAGGGGGAAAGTGCGCGGCGCCCACTCGAACCAGTTGCGCCGCCTGCGCAGGCAACCCTGAAAATGCCGTCAGCGCGACGAGTACCAGACCCGTGGCCGTCCGAATTGGCGAAGACTTCAAAACACCCCACTCCCCGAAAAAATACCGATCAATGCATTCAAGCTAGGCGGTTTCGCCCAGTTAGCCAGTTTCCCGACCTTATAGAAAAATGGGTTAACGCTCTTCGAGCACCAGAATCAGCGCTTCATCGGCCAACTGATCGAGGCTCAGGCTACCGCCGGCACGGAACCAGGTGGTGGTCCAGGACAGCGCGCCGGTGAGAAAACGTCGGGTAACGAATACATCGCCACGGATAAAACCGGCCTCCTTGGCTTCCCCCAGCACCTGCAGCCAGATGTCCTCGTAGACGTCGCGCAGGGCCAGCACCCGGGCCTGACCGTCTTCGGACAACGAGCGCCATTCGTAGACCAGCACCGCCATGGCTTCGCCGCTGCCGCCCATGATCGATTGCAATTCGCAGCGGATCAGCGCCAGCACCCGCTCGCGGACATTGGTGGCTTCGGCCAGCGCGGCGCGCATCAGCGCGGTGTTGTAGCGGATGGTCTCCTCCATCACCGCCCGGAGGATTTCATCCTTGCTTTTGAAGTGATGAAAAATGCTCCCGGACTGAATCCCCACCGCCCCCGCCAGGTCACGCACCGTCGTGCGCTCGTAGCCCTTGTTGCGGAACAGGTGAGCCGCCACTTGCAGCAGTTTGCCGCGGGCACTGTCAGGGTCGGTCAACTGGCCCTGGTCGACCAGTTCGCGCATGACCCTCAGGGCTTTTTGCTCGTCCACCCGTTCTCTCCTACAGTCGATCAGTCTGTTGCCCCCTGAACACGCAGGGTTGCGCGCAATTTAAGCCGCGGGCCGCAACCAAGCAAGCGCTTGGGCAGAAGATATTTCAGTGGTTTACAAACCAAGCGCTTGCTTGGTAGCCTCCAGCCACTTCTGTCGCAGGTTCCTGAGTCGGAGATAAAAATGCCCACCACCGTTCGGATCGGATGCGCCAGCGCATTCTGGGGTGACACCAGTACCGCCGCCGCACAACTTGTGGCCGGCGGACAGCTGGATTATCTGGTGTTCGATTACCTGGCCGAGATCACCATGTCGATCATGGCCGGCGCCCGTATGAAGGACCCACAGGCCGGGTTCGCCGGGGACTTCGTCGAAGTGCTCGCCCCGCTGCTGCCGCAACTGGCTGAACAGAAAATCCGCGTCATCAGCAATGCCGGCGGGATCAATCCAAAAGCCTGTGCCGCCGCCCTGCAAGCCGCCTGCGACAAGGCCGGGGTCAAGCTGAAAATCGCCGTGCTGCTCGGCGACGACCTGCAACCGCAATTCAAGCAACTTGCCGCCCAAGGCATCCACGAAATGTTCAACGGCGCGCCGCTGCCGCCGATGTGCGTATCGACCAACGCCTACCTCGGCGCACCGGGCATCGTCGAAGCCCTGCGTCTGGGCGCCGACATCGTCATCACCGGGCGCGTGGTCGACAGCGCGGTGGTCAGTGCGGCGCTGGTGCATGAGTTCGGCTGGGCGTGGCACGACTACGACAAACTGGCCCAGGCCGCGCTGGCCGGGCACATCATCGAATGCGGCGCGCAATGCACCGGTGGCAACTTCACCGACTGGCGCGACGTGCCGGATTACGAACACATCGGTTTTCCCATCGTTGAAGTCAGCGCCGACGGCCAGTTCATCGTCAGTAAACCCGAAGGCTCCGGCGGATTGGTGACGCCGCTGACGGTTGGCGAGCAGATGCTCTATGAAATCGGTGATCCGCAGGCGTATCTGTTGCCGGATGTGGTCTGCGATTTCACTCAGGTCAAACTGCAGCAACAAGGCAAAAACGCCGTGCACGTCCACGGCGCCAAAGGCCTGCCGCCCCGCGACAAATACAAGGTCAGCGCGACCTGGCCGGACGGTTTCCGCTGCACCGCCAGTTGCCTGATCGCCGGTATCGATGCGGTGGACAAGGCCCGGCGCGTCAGCCAGGCGATCATCGACAAGACCTCGGAAATGTTCAGCCAACGCGGCTGGCCGCCCTACAGCGAAGTCGACATCGAACTGCTCGGCAGCGAAGCCACTTACGGCCCTCACGGCCAGCGTCGGGACAGCCGCGAGGTGGTGATCAAACTCGCCGTGCGCCATCCACTGAAACAGGCGCTGGTGCTGTTCTCTCGGGAAATCGCCCAGGCCGCCACTGGCATGGCACCGGGACTGACCGGCATCGTCGGCGGACGGCCGACGGTGTATCCGTTGATTCGCCTGTTCTCGTTCCTGATCGACAAAAACGCCTGCACCCTGCAAGTCGATATGGCCGGTGAACAGCACCCCTGCGCCCTGCCCGCGAAAATCCCCCTCGACAGCCACGATCTGCCCACCCCCGACCAGCCACCGAAACCCCAGGGCCGCGCCGACGCCAGTGTGCCGTTGGTGAAACTGGCGGTGGCGCGCTCCGGCGACAAGGGCAACCACAGCAACATCGGCGTCTTGCCGCGCCGCCCCGAATACCTGCCGTGGATCGCCGAAGCGCTGACGCCGGCAGTGATTGTCGACTGGATGAGCCACGTGCTCGACCCGATTCATGGCCGGGTCGAGCGCTGGTACCTGCCCGGCACCCACAGCCTGAATTTCCTGCTGGAAAACGCCCTCGGTGGTGGCGGTGTCGCGAGTCTGCGTATCGATCCACAGGGCAAGGCCTTCGCCCAGCAGTTGCTGGAAATCCAGATCCCGGTGCCGCAGAGCATCGCCGAACAGCTCGACTAGAGGATTCGCGTCATGGCTTATGAGTCAATTTTCCGTGCCGATCTGTTCAGCGGCCAGAACATCATCGTCACCGGTGGCGGCAGCGGTATCGGGCGCTGCACCGCCCATGAACTGGCGGCGCTCGGGGCCAATCTATTGCTGGTCGGGCGCAAGCCGGAAAAACTGCAAAAGGTCGCCGCTGAAATCACCGAAGACGGTGGCCGCGCGCACTGGCAAGCCTGCGACATCCGTGATGAGGAAGCGGTGAAACAACTGGTCACTGAGTTGATCGCCGAACACGGGCCGATCCACGGTCTGGTCAACAATGCCGGCGGCCAGTACCCGTCGCCACTGGCCTCGATCAATCAGAAAGGCTTCGAAACCGTGCTGCGGACCAATCTGGTCGGCGGCTTCCTGATGGCCCGGGAAGTGTTCAACCAGTCGATGAGCAAGCACGGTGGCAACATCGTCAATATGCTCGCCGACATGTGGGGCGGCATGCCCGGCATGGGCCATTCCGGCGCGGCACGTTCGGGGATGGACAACTTCACCAAGACCGCCGCGTTCGAATGGGGTTACGCCGGGGTGCGGGTCAATGCAGTGGCGCCGGGCTGGATCGCGTCCAGCGGCATGGATACTTATGAGGGCGCGTTCAAAGCAGTGATCCCGACCCTGCGCGAACATGTGCCGCTCAAGCGCATCGGTACCGAATCGGAAGTCAGTGCGGCGATCGTTTTCCTGCTCAGTCCGGCGGCGGCGTTCATCAGCGGCAGCACCTTGAAAATCGATGGCGCGGCCAGTCTCGGCAGCCGCGCATGGCCGTTGCACAAGGCGAGCCACAGCGAGTCGTTCAACGGTTTCCATCGGGCGTACTTGCCCGACGTCCTCAAGGACAAGGAGTAAGCCATGCCGCAGATCCAGTCCCAACTCGATCCGCACAGTGAGGCCTTCGCTCGCAATCAGGCGGCGATGCTCACGGCCATCGAGCACGTCCAGCAACTGGAACAGAACCTGCTGAACAAGGCTGCCGAAGCCAAGGCCAAATTCGACAAGCGCGGGCAACTGCTGCCCCGCGAACGCCTGAATCTGCTGCTCGACCCCGGCGCACCGTTCCTCGAACTGGCGAGCCTGGCCGGCTACAAACTGCACGACGACAAGGATGGCAGCGCCGCCGGCGGTGGCCTGATTGCCGGCATCGGTTACGTGTCCGGCATACGCGCGATGGTGGTGGCCAACAACAGCGCGATCAAGGGCGGCACCATTTCCCCGACAGGCCTGAAAAAGTCCCTGCGCCTGCAACAGATCGCCCAGGAAAACAAACTGCCGGTGATCACCCTGGCCGAGAGCGGCGGGGCCAACCTCAACTATGCCGCGGAGATTTTCGTCGAGGGTGCGCGCAGCTTTGCCAATCAGGCGCGCATGTCAGCCATGGGCCTGCCGCAAATTACCGTGGTGCATGGTTCGGCCACGGCGGGTGGCGCGTATCAACCGGGGCTGTCGGATTACGTGGTGGTGGTACGCGGCAAGGCCAAGCTGTTTCTTGCCGGGCCGCCGCTGCTCAAAGCCGCGACGGGCGAGGTCGCCACCGATGAAGAGCTGGGCGGCGCCGAGATGCACGCGCAAGTCGCCGGCACCGCCGAGTACCTGGCCGAGAACGATGCCGATGGCGTGCGGCTGGTGCGCGAGATCCTGCGCATGCTGCCGTGGAACGAGCAACTGCCGTGGCTGCCCGAGCCGCAATACAAGGCGCCGCTGTACCCGATCGACGAACTGCTCGGACTGATCCCCGACGACCCGAAAAAGCCCTATGACGTGCGCGAAATCATTGCGCGGATTGCCGATGAATCCGAGTTCCTTGAGTTCAAGGGCGAGTTCGATCAACACACCGTTTGCGGCCAACTGAAAATCCACGGTCGCGCCTGCGGTTTGATCGGCAACAACGGCCCGATCACCCCCGCCGGGGCGAGCAAGGCCGCGCAGTTCATTCAGCTGTGCGACCAGAGCCAGACGCCGCTGCTGTTTTTCCACAACACCACCGGGTTCATGGTCGGCACCGAGTCCGAGCAGCAAGGCGTGATCAAACATGGCTCGAAACTGATTCAAGCGGTGGCCAATGCCCGAGTGCCTAAACTGACGATTGTCGTCGGCGGTTCCTACGGTGCCGGCAATTACGCGATGTGCGGGCGCGGTCTCGATCCACGCTTCATTTTTGCCTGGCCCAACAGCCGCACCGCGGTGATGGGCGGCGCGCAGGCCGGCAAGGTGCTGCGCATCGTCACCGAGGCCAAACAGCTCAAAGAGGGCTTGGTGCCGGACCCGAAAATGCTCGACATGCTCGAACAGGTCACCGCGCAGAAACTCGACAGCCAGTCCACCGCGCTCTACGGCAGCGCCAACCTGTGGGACGACGGCCTGATCGACCCACGCGATACCCGCACCCTGCTCGGATACCTGCTGGATATTTGCCATGAAGCCGACATCCGCACGCTGCAACCCAACAGCTTCGGCGTCAGCCGCTTCTGACTGCCACGGATCCCAAGGAGAACAATAAAAATGATCTTCACCCCGGAACACGAAGCACTGCGCCGCACCGTCCGCCAATTCGTCGAGCACGAAATCAACCCGCACGTCGATGAATGGGAACAGGCCGGGCGCTTTCCGATCCACGAGATTTTCCGCAAGGCCGGCGACCTCGGGTTGCTGGGGATTTCCAAGCCGGAAAAATTCGGCGGCATGGGCCTCGACTACAGCTATTCGATTGTCGCCGCCGAAGAGTTTGGCACCATCCACTGCGGCGGCATTCCGATGTCGATCGGCGTACAGACCGACATGTGCACCCCGGCGCTGGCCCGCTTCGGCTCCGATGAATTGCGCGACGAATTCCTCCGCCCCGCGATTAGCGGCGAGCAGGTCGGCTGCATCGGAGTCTCGGAAGTCGGTGCCGGCTCCGACGTCGCCGGGCTCAAGACCAGCGCGCGCAAGGACGGCGACGACTACGTGATCAACGGCAGCAAGATGTGGATCACCAATTCACCGAGTGCCGACTTCATCTGCCTGCTGGCCAACACCTCGGACGACAAGCCGCACATCAACAAGTCGCTGATCATGGTGCCGATGAACACCCCGGGCATCAGCCTCAGCTCGCACCTGGACAAGCTCGGCATGCGCAGCTCGGAAACCGCGCAGGTGTTTTTCGATAACGTGCGTGTGCCGCAGCGCAACCGCATCGGCCACGAAGGCGCCGGGTTCATGATGCAGATGCTGCAGTTCCAGGAAGAACGCCTGTTCGGCGCGGCGAACATGATCAAGGGTCTGGAATATTGCGTCGACAGCACCATCGAGTACTGCAAGGAGCGCAAGACCTTCGGCAACGCGCTGATCGACAATCAGGTGATTCACTTCCGCCTCGCCGAATTGCAGACCGAAATCGAATGCCTGCGGGCGCTGGTCTATCAGGCCACCGAGCAGTATGTGAAGGGCCAGGACGTCACACGCCTGGCGTCGATGGCCAAGCTCAAGGCCGGACGCCTCGGTCGTGAAGTCAGCGACAGCTGTCTGCAATATTGGGGCGGCATGGGCTTCATGTGGGACAACCCGGTGGCCCGTGCCTATCGCGATGTGCGGCTGGTTTCGATTGGCGGCGGCGCCGACGAAATCATGCTGGGGATCATCTGCAAACTGATGGGCATCCTGCCGGGGAAAAAGAAATGAGCGCCCTGCCCGACTGCCAGACGCTGTTGCTGGAACAGCACGGCGGCGTGCTGCACATCACCCTCAATCGCCCGGAAAGCCGCAATGCGATGAGCCTGCAAATGGTCGCCGAGCTGCGTGCGGTGCTGGCGGCGGTGCGCGATGACCGCGGGGTGCGCGCTCTGGTCCTCAGCGGTGCCGGTGGACATTTCTGTGCGGGTGGCGACATCAAGGACATGGCCAATGCCCGTGCCCAAGGGGCCGACGCTTACCGCGAGTTGAACCGCGCCTTTGGAGCCCTGCTGCAAGAAGCTCAGGACGCACCACAAGTGCTGATCACCGTTTTACAGGGCGCAGTGCTCGGTGGTGGTTTCGGGCTGGCATGTGTCAGCGATATCGCAATGGCCGACCATCAAGCGCAATTCGGTCTGCCGGAAACCAGCCTCGGTTTGCTGCCGGCGCAGATCGCTCCGTTCGTGGTGCAACGCATCGGCCTGACCGAAACCCGTCGCCTGGCACTGACCGCCGCGCGCTTCGATGGCCATCAGGCCCGGCGGTTGGGGCTGGTGCATTTTGTCGAGCAGGATCCGCAAGCGCTGGCCGAACGCCTCGATGAAGTGATCGACCATGTTCTGTGCTGCGCGCCCGAAGCGAATGCGGCAACCAAAAAGCTGCTGCTGGCCAGTGCCGGTCAGCCTTCGAGTGAATTGCTGGATGAAGCGGCGCGGTGGTTCAGCGAAGCGGTGACCGGGGCCGAAGGGATCGAGGGCACCCTGGCTTTTGTGCAAAAACGTAAACCTGGGTGGGCCCCTTAAAAGCTTCGCGAGCAGGCTCGCTCCCACAGGTTTTGTGAACGATGCAAATTCCTTGTGGGAGCGGGCTTGCTCGCGAAGAGGCCAGCCAACCCACCGCCAAATACTCAGGAAGATCACCATGCCCGCCATCCACAAAATCCTGATCGCCAACCGCGGTGAAATCGCCTGCCGCATCCAGCGCACCGCCCAGGCCCTCGGCTATCGCACCGTTGCCGTATTCAGCGATGCCGACGCCAATGCCCTGCACGTGCAGATGGCCGATCAAGCGGTGAACATCGGCGCCGCACCGGTGCAACAGTCCTACCTGAACATCCCGGCGATCCTCGACGCCGCCCGCCGCAGCGGTGCCGACGCGATTCATCCCGGCTATGGCTTCCTCTCGGAAAATGCCGGATTCGCCCGCGCCTGCGCAGAGGCCGGCCTGACCTTTATCGGCCCCAGCGCCGACGCCATCGAACTGATGGGCAGCAAACGCCTGTCGAAAATCGCCATGCTCGAAGCCGGCGTACCGTGTATTGCCGGCTATCAAGGCGCCGCGCAGGACGACGCCACCTTGCTGCGCGAGGCCGAGCGCATTGGCTACCCGCTGATGATCAAGGCCAGCGCTGGCGGGGGTGGACGCGGGATGCGCCTGGTGCACAGCAGCGACGAGTTGCCGGCGCAATTGCGCACCGCCCGCTCCGAGGCGCTGAACGGTTTCGGCAGTGATGAACTGATCCTCGAACAGGCGCTGATCGAACCACGGCACGTTGAGGTACAACTGTTCGGCGATCATCGCGGCAACCTGATCTACCTCGGCGAGCGCGACTGCTCGGTGCAGCGCCGCCATCAGAAAGTCATCGAGGAAGCACCCTGCCCGGTGATGACCCACGAGTTGCGTCAGGCCATGGGCGAAGCGGCGCTCAAGGCTGGCCGAGCGGTGAATTACGTCGGTGCCGGCACCGTCGAGTTTCTGCTCGATGCCCGTGGGCAGTTCTACTTTCTGGAAATGAACACGCGTCTGCAGGTCGAGCATCCGGTGACCGAGTTGATCACCGGGCAGGATCTGGTCGCCTGGCAATTGGCCGTCGCCGAAGGGCAGCCGCTGCCGTTGACTCAGGATCAGGTCGCGCTGAACGGCCACGCCATGGAAGTGCGTCTGTATGCCGAAGATCCGACGCAGAATTTCCTGCCGCAGACCGGTCGTGTCCAGGCTTGGGAACCGGCAGTCACTCCGGGTGCGCGGATCGATCACGGCTTGCGCGAAGGTCAGTGGGTCAGCCCGTTCTACGACCCGATGCTCGGCAAACTGATTGCCCACGGCGCCACCCGCGAAGAAGCGCGGCGCAAACTGTTGCGCGCGGTGCAGGACAGCGTGCTGCTCGGCGTGCAGACCAATCAGCGTTTGCTGGTCAGCCTGCTGCAACATCCGCAGTTCATCAGCGGCGAGTTCAGCACCGCGTTCATTGCTCAGCACTTCACTGACCACCCTTGCCTGCACGCCTACGACCCCGGTGCGGAGGAACTGGCCATCGCCGCCGTGCTGTTTTATCAGTCTGGCGCGCGGGCGCATCGTGCGCCACTCAAGGGCTGGCGCAACAATGCCGGCGTGCCGCTCAATTACCGTCTCGGTGTGGAAGAACGGGACTGGACCTTGCAGCTGCTTGCGGACGGCGCTGGCCGATTCACCGTGAACGTGATGCAGCGCGCGCTGGCGCTGACCGTCATCGATTGCGACGAGCGCGCGGTGACGCTGGAAGTCGACGGCCTGCGCCAGCGTCACGCCTATCGGGTCGATGGTGCAGAACTCTGGCTGTTCACCCACCCCGGCAGCCTGCGCCTGGAGGATCGAACTCATGCGCTCATCAGCAGTCAGAGCAGCGTCAGCTCCGGCACACTCAAGGCGCCGATGGACGGTGCCATCGTCGATGTGCTGGTCAGCGAAGGCAGCCCGGTCAGCAAGGGTCAGTTGCTGGTGGTGCTGGAGGCAATGAAAATGGAGCATCCGCTCAAGGCCGGCATCGACGGCGTGCTCAAGCGGGTGCAGGTCAAGGTCGGCGATCAGGTAAAAAATCGTCAGGTTCTGTTGCAGGTCGAGTGAGTCGCCAGGCGCAAACGCGAGGTTTGACTACGCTCTGATCTATCAGGACGCGTAAATCAGGAAACCTGCGATGCCCCATTGGCTGGTCATTGATCTGGAAGCCACCACAGATGAAGGTGGCTGGCCGGTTACGGAAATGGAAATCATCGAAATCGGCGCGACGCTGGTCGATCGTGCCGGTCGCGAGCAGGATCACTTTCAGCGGTTCGTCAAACCGACCCGGCGGCCGTTGCTGACGCCGTTCTGTCGGGAGCTCACCCACATCACCCAAGCCAACATCGACGCCGCGCAGCCGTTGAGCGAGGTCTGGCCGGCGTTCGAACGCTGGCTCGGGCAACACCAGACGCGCCTCGAGGGCTGGGCCAGTTGGGGCGATTACGACCGCAAGCAATTGCTCCAGGAGTGGCAGCGCCTGCAACTCGACAGCGTATTGAGCCGGGTGCAGCACATGAACCTCAAACAGCGCTTTGCCAAGGCGCGGCGACTGGAACGACCGTTGGGCCTGAATGGCGCGCTGCAACTGGCCGGCATGCAGTTCAGCGGTCAACAGCATCGGGCCCTGGAAGATGCGCGCAACACCGCGCGGTTGCTGCCGCTGGTCTTGCCACTCTGAAGTCAGGGCGAGAACTCGCCGGACACACCCCGGGCAGGTGACGGCGCCGGGAGCCTTGTGCATACTGGCCGGCCCTTTTTAACCCTTTTAAGCCCCATTCAAGAGGAATCGCCCATGTTCAAAGTCAACGAGTACTTCGACGGCACCGTCAAGTCGATCGCTTTTGGCACCGCTGAAGGTCCGGCGACCATCGGCGTCATGGCCCCGGGCGAATACGAATTCGGCACCGCTCAGCGCGAAATCATGCACGTGGTCTCCGGCGCACTGACCGTAAAGCTGCCGGACAGCAGCGACTGGGAAACCTTCGCCGCCGGCAGCCAGTTCAACGTGCCGGCCAACAGCAAGTTCCAGCTAAAAGTCGCTGTTGATACCGCTTACCTGTGCGAATACCGCGGCTAAGCCCACGGCTTTTCCCGGTGCAAAAAAATGCCCGTGTCCATGGACACGGGCATTTTTCATTTCTGGCCTTGATTATTCGAGGATTTCCACCGGCATACCGACTTCCAGTCGCCCATTGCTGTCGTTGACCAGATTCTGCCCGAACATCGCGCCATCGGCCTGGGCGCGGTACTTCTGCAAGGTCGCCAGCGGTTCGCGATCGGCACTGCGCTCCCCGGTCTGCGGATCGATGGTGGTCAGGATGCAGCGCGAGCACGGCTTGACCACCCGGAATTCGACAGCGCCGATGCGAATGCGCTTCCAGCCATCTTCGGCGAACGCCGCACTGCCTTCGATCACCAGATTCGGCCGGAAACGCAACATCTCCAGCGGTCGTCCGACCTTTTGCACCAGATCCTGCAACGACGCCTCACCAATCAGCAACAGCGGGAAACCGTCGGCGAATGCCACCTGATCATCCTCGCGACCATAACCGGCCTGCGTCATGCGCGCGCGATCAAGTGGCACCTGCACCAGACGGGTCGGCTTGCCGATGAAATCGCTGACCCAGCGGGCCGCTTCATCACCGGCATCCGGCACGCGCAGGGTGTCACGCCAGATGGTCACGCCGCGCAGCTCAGCATCGTCCTCGGGCAACGGGATATCCAGCGCGGTGTGGTCGGGCGCACTGAGGGTCAGGCCGCCCTGCGCATTCCACAGCGCCGAGAGCTGGCTCATTTTCGCTTCGGCCCGTTGGGTCAGGAAGCGGCCGCTGGCCTCGTCTACCAGCATCCAGCGTCGGTCACCTTCCAGTCCAAGTTTATCCAGGCCAATCGATTGCAGAATCTCGGGCTTGCCGGATTTCAACGGGTAACGATAAAGCGCACTCAGACGCAGCATGTCCAGCTTCCTGATGGGCAAAAAAGCCACCCTATACGAGCTTTATCTGTGAATCAAAGGCAGAGTTCGGGCACTGCACGACAATGTAGGAGCTGCGGCACGCTGCGATCTTTTGACTTTGACTTTAAAGATCAAAAGATCGCAGCCTCGTTTCACTCGACAGCTCCTACAGGAGCGGTGTGGTGGTGTGATCAGGCTGGCACTTCATCGAGCATCAGGCGCTGACGCACCACATCGACCAGTTTGTCCGGCTGGAACTTGGAGAGGAAGTTGTCGCAGCCGACCTTCTTCACCATCGAGTCGTTGAAACTGCCGGACAGCGAGGTGTGCAGCACCACGTACAGGCCACGCAGGCGCGGGTCGTTGCGGATCTCGGTGGTCAGGCGATAGCCGTCCATTTCCGGCATTTCCGCGTCGGTGAACACCATCAGCAGTTTGTCGGTCATGTTCACCCCGGTATCGGCCCAGGCCTTGAGCATGTTCAGTGCCTTCAGGCCATCACTGGCGATGTGCATCTTCACCCCGAGCTGGCCAAGGGTGTCGCGCAGTTGCGACAGCGCTACGTTGGAGTCGTCCACCAGCAGCACTTCGCGGCCGCGGGCACGTTCCAGCACCGGATCGTCGAGCTTGTCACGCGAGACCTTGGCGTTGTACGGGACGATCTCGGCGAGGACTTTCTCGACGTCGATGATTTCCACCAGTTGATCGTCAACCTTGCTGATCGCGGTCAGGTAATGCTGGCGCCCGGCGCTGGTCGGCGGCGGCAGAATGGCTTCCCAGTTCATGTTGACGATGCGATCCACGCCACCGACAAGGAAAGCCTGCACCGAACGGTTGTACTCGGTGACGATGATGGTGCTGTTCGGGCCCGGCACCAGCGGACGCATGCCGATCGCCTGGGACAGGTCGATCACCGGCAGCGTCTGGCCGCGCAGGTTGACCACGCCGCAGACAAACGGGTGGCGCTGCGGCATCAGGGTCAGCTTCGGCAATTGCAGAACTTCCTGAACCTTGAACACGTTGATCGCGAACAATTGGCGTCCGGCCAGTCGAAACATGAGAATTTCCAGGCGATTCTCACCCACCAGTTGCGTGCGTTGGTCTACCGTGTCGAGAATGCCGGCCATCAATGACTCCTGGGCTTGTTCTGATGAATTCACTATTGAGGGGTTATCGGCTGTTTATGGCGATTCTTGATCCCCACAGAAATCAGTATCAAAATGCCATACACAGGCATTGATGTCACATTAACATCATGGTTTACTGGCTCGGTGTTTTCATCTGCTACATTCTCTTCTGGCGCGACCACGGTTGGCGTCACAGGTTCCCGCGTGTAAGGGAATCCCCTAGTAACAATCAGGCCCAACCTGATGTTCGCAATATCCAATAGCCATTAATGTGACGCCATTCTCATTGCATGAACGGAGTCAGGCTATTGTGTGCGATCGCAGGTCAGTGGAACCTTACCCTCTGGAAAACCTCAGCCAGTGCACTTGCACGGTGGGGCGCGATCTCCCGACGATTCATGATCGTCGACACACACGGCATTCCCTCATCAGACATGACGCTGTGGAGATAAGCATGCCAATCGACCGCAAAGACTGGGCACAACGCTTCCCCGAATTTCTCGTCGAAGCTGAAACACTCCTGGCCAAGTCCGAAGAATGCCTGAGCCACCTGCAACTGATCAGCAACGACAAGGACGCCATCGACTGCATGCGCAGCACCCTGCTCAAGCTTGCGAGCCGTGCAGAAGCGTTGGCACTGGAGGCGATTTCCGAGTTTTCCCTGCATATTCACAGCCTGCTCGACCACGCGCCGGAACATATCGACCTGCATGCACAGGCTCTGGATGCGCTCAAAGACTGTTTCACCCTGATGGCCTGGCAAATCGAACTGGTCGATCAGAACACTGGCCAGTTGAGCCTGGACGCCAGCGAACAGACCTCCCTGATCGAAGCCTTCGCGTTCCAGGTAGGTCAAGGTGAATTTCAGCCGTCACTTGCGACTCAACCGTTGTCACTCATGTCTTATTCGGAACGGCAGGCCTGATTCAGTGCTGAAATTGCACGAATCCAGATAGCTGATCCGCACCGCTGAATGTCGCAATTGAATAGTTCATACCTGCCAGCGACAAACCGAATTAAATAATCACACCTGACACCAGCGGAAATTTTCCTGCGGCCTCAGGGTTTGCCTGTGTCCGTGTAACGATCAACTTCGAGCAACATCGATATCTATCGAACACAATAAAGCGACTTTTCCATTATGGAACTCACGTCCAACATGGCCTCTTTCATGACTCAATGGACATATATGGCAAACGCGACCAACGGTATCTTAAGTGGTATTATGCCGGCCATTAGTTGCTTTCAATTTAATGGCACAGTGATTCAGTGACAGGCATCCATCGAAGTTTGCGGTCAAATGTCGTTCACTGACCCCGGTTAAAATCAATAACATAATTGACAGCATTTTCAGACAGAGATCCGCCCGCCACCGGCCGGTCTGCCCGCAGCGAACATCTATTGGCTCCATCCGTTATGTACGCCAGCCTCAAGTCAATCACCACATGGCCACCCTCCCGGGAAAATGCACGCCGGTTCACGCTCATATTGTGTGTCAGCGCAGCCGTTGGCAGCTTGCTGACCTACGGTTTTTCGGCGCCACTCTCACTCGGTCTGCTGCTGTTGAACATCGCCGCCACCGCTTGTGTCTGGGTGCAATATCGGCTGTCACGCAAATCGATCAAGTTCCAGCCTCAGGAGCTCGCCGACCGCTTGCTGGAAGTCCAGGAAAACGAACGGCACCGGCTCAGCCGCGAACTGCACGACGATATCGGTCAGTTGCTGACGGCGGCCAAGCTGCAAAGCGAATGGCTGAAAAGACGTCTGCCGCAAGACCTGCAAGAGCAATGCTCGACACTCTGCGAAACCCTTGAGGAAACCCTGAACAAGGTGCGCGACGTGTCAGCTATCCTCAATCCGCGCCAACTGACCAGCCTCGGGCTGGAGGCCAGTCTGCGTGCGCACTTGCTCAAGACTCTGGCCAACACGCCGGTGCACTGGAGCCTCGATTGCCAGCAGCGGCTCAACGGGATTCCCGAAGAAATGGCAGTCGCCGCCTTTCGCATTGCCCAGGAAGCGGTCACCAACATTCTGCGTCACGCGCAGGCCAGCAACCTGTTGATCCGCGTGCAACGACTGCCGCAAGGCCTGACGTTGTTGATCAGTGACGATGGCCAAGGGTTTGCGCCTGCTGCGGATCCGGGGCGGGAAGGACAGCGCGGCATGGCCGGGATGGCCGAAAGGATCGAACAGTTGGGCGGCACGCTGAACGTCATCAGCGAGCCGGGCAAAGGTACTCAAATCGAAGCACTATTCCCCTGGGCGCCCCGTGCACTCGAGCGGGCCAGTACGAATAAGGTTATGCGTTGACTTGTAACTTACTTCTGGTGGATGACCACTCGCTGATCAGGGCCGGCGTGCGTGCTCTGGTGCTCGACATTCCCGGTTACGCAGTCGTTGGCGAAGCCAGCGATGGCTCGCAGCTGCTCGAAATGGTCGAGCAACTGGTACCCGATATCGTGTTGCTGGATATCTCGATGAAGGAAACCGGAGGCCTGGAAGCCCTGCAACGGCTCAAGCGCGTGCGGCCACAAAGCAAGGTATTGATCCTGTCGATGCATACCGATCCGGCGCTGATCATGCAGGCACTGGAATCCGGGGCGCACGGTTATCTGCTCAAGGACACGACGGCCACCGAGCTTGAACATGCCCTCGAAGCCCTGCGCAACAACGAACGCTACCTGAGCCCGGCGATCGCCCACACCGTGATCAATCAGGCACTGACCCGCACGCAGAAAAACCAGCCGGAAGTGGCCGACTCGCACAACCTGACGGCACGCCAGCTGGAGATCCTGCGGTTGATCGTACGCGGCAAATCCACCCGGGAAATCGCCAACGGTCTGGGCCTGAGCATCAAGACTGTCGAAACCCATCGTTCGCAGATCATGAAACGCCTGCAGATCTACGACGTGGCGGGCCTGGTACTGTTCGCGGTACGCGAGCAGATCATCAGCCTGGACGACTGACCGACCGGGCACTGCCCAACAGCGGCGAATGCTCGGGCAAGTGCACCCGCAATGCTCCCGGACGGGCCTCGAAGCGCAGGCTTTCGCCTGTCAGCGGCTCGCCGTCAAGATTGATGCTCAAGCCCTCAGCGACCTTGATTTCAACCCAGGGCAAGCGGGCGCGCACAAACATGTTATCGAGGCCGAAACCATCGCTGAGCAGATTCTTCAGCGTGCCCACCAACTCCTGTGGCGCGGGCAGAATGCTGATGTCCAACAGGCCATCATCCGCCAGCGCCTGCGGGCACAATACGTGTCCACCGCCCGCCTGGCGGCCGTTGCCGATACCCAACGCGAGCAGCTCGCCACGCCAGTGAAAGTCCGGCCCCTGCAGTTCGCCATAGGCCGCGTGCAACTCACTGAAGCGCGATAAACCGGTGAACAGATAGGCGGCCCCACCCAACACTTTTTTCAGATCCTCGGACGTATTGGCCGTCACCTGGCTACCGAAACCACCGGTGGCCATGTTGAGGAAAATCTGCCCGCCAACTTCGCCCAGATCAATATCACGCGGCGGTACATCGAGAAGCTCAAGTGCCTCGGCCGGCTCCAGCGGGATCCCCGCCGCGCGGGAAAAGTCGTTGGCCGTGCCCAGCGGCAGCAGCACCAGACTGGCCTTGTGCGCATGCGCCGCCAGGGCTTCAGCGATATCCCGCAACGTACCATCACCACCCCCGGCGATGATCTGCCGATAACCGCCTGCCAGTGCCTCCTCCACCAGACGCTGAGCGTCACCCGCCTCCCAGGTCAGACGCACTGCCAGCTCCCAGCCCTGCTCGCGCTTTGCTTCGACGGCGGCGCGCACCGCCTCATTGAGTGCCTGCTTGCCATGCAAAATCAACAGCGCCCTGCGCTCACTCATAACGGTCACTCCCCACGGTTGAATCGGTATGAAACATCTTGACCTCTGGCACCCGCAAAAAAGCCATGGCAATTCCATTTAATTCAAACGATTGCCTGTTGCAGTCCTACACAGCGGTATTTTTTCTTACGATATGTGAGGAATCGGCTCAATTGACCAGACTCGATCATTGATTCACCGTGTGCAGGTGGTATCAATCTTCGATTTAACAACACAAGGACGTGCAGGTAATGAGTGGATACACCCTCGGTGCTGGTGACAGTTGGAATGACGGGAAGGCCAGCGCGCTTACATTTGAAACAGCCGATGGACATTTCCATGTCCAGCCATGAAGCCAAAATTCCAACTAGTCCGATTGTCCCTCTCGGTGAAAGTCGCACCAGTCACAAATCCGATTTCAAAAAAAACGCCAGAACCGCTGGAGAAGTTGATATGGAACCGCGCGTGACCGAACTGGAAACCCACCTCAAATACATTCGTCGCGATATGGACGAAGTCCGCGGGGATGTAAAGACCATCAAGCACCGTCTCGCCTATTCGGCGGGTGCTACGGCGGTGGTCTTGGGACTGTTGGGATGGGTTGCCAACAGCCGGTTCGATCAGTTGGTCACACTGATGAGCCATTGACGGAAGAAATGCAGGCATCGACGCGGTATCGGTCGAGCCTGCAGTCACCAGGCGCGGATCAGCCGAGCAGGTCGCTCAATGGAATGAACCCAACCTCATCGCCTTCTGCCAGCGTACGGCCTTCCAGCACTTCTACCAGGCCATCCGCCCAGGCAGCACTGCGCAGCACACCGGAACTTTGATTGCGGTAAATGACTGCCCGCCCCTGTTCGAGTCGACCGCGCAAGTATTCGCGCCGATTGCCGGCCACAGGCCAGACGAAACCTGCCGGCACCGTAAACTTCAGAGGCTCTGAATCCTGTACGCCCTGACGCCTCAACAAATAGGGCCGCGCGAGCAGAGCAAAGGTCACCAGAGTCGAAGCAGGGTTACCCGGCAGGCCGATGACCGGCACCTTGCGAAAATGGCCGAAGGTCAGCGGTTTGCCCGGTTTGATTGCCAGTTTCCACAGCGCCAGCTCGCCCTCTTCCCTCAACGCGATGCCAAGAAAATCCGCTTCGCCCACCGAAACGCCGCCGGTCGACAGAATCAGGTCGACATCCCGCAAGTCGCCCAAACGCGCCCGCGTAGTGGCCAGATCGTCCGGAAGAATGCCGGCATCAATCACCTCACAACCCAGGCGCTGCAACCAACTGCACAACACCACCCGATTACTGTTGTAAATCTGCCCCGGCCCCAACGGCTGACCCGGCTCGACCAGTTCGTCGCCGGTGGACAGCACCGCAACTCGCACCTTGCGTACAACATTCAGGCCGGCACACCCCAGCGACGCCGCCAGACCTTGCTCGATCGGTCCCAGTCGGGTACCTGCCGCCAGGATCAACTCACCGACAGTGGTTTCCTGCCCCTGCGGGCGAATGTTCTGACCGACACTCATGGTTTCGATGAAGCGGACGCTGCCGTCGGTCAGAACCTCGGCGTTCTCCTGCATTTCCACGCAATCGGCCCCGGCTGGCACTGGCGCACCGGTGAAGATCCGCGCGCAGGTACCGGGCTTCAATGGCTCAGGCGCCTGCCCGGCGAACACTTTCTGGCTGACCGGCAGCGGTTCGCCGGTCCAGTCCGCCAGATTCAGGGCATAACCGTCCATGGCGCTGTTTGGCCAGGGCGGCAGATCCAGAGTCGAAATCAGGTCGTCGCCCAGCACCCGCCCCTCTACTTCAGCCAACGGCAGAAACTCGCGCTCGACAATCGGCGAAGCGTCAGCCATTTCCAGCAGGCGGGCCAGCGCTTCCTCGACAGGCATCAGACTGCCAGTCTTGCCCGGCTTACCCACGGGATTCACAAGGCGCTGCCTGTTTCAGGTGAGGTACGAAATTGCATGGGCGATGCCGAGAGTCCAGCTGTTCGGCGAGAATCCCGTCCCAACCGGTGCGCACCGCATTGGTTGAACCTGGCAGGCAGCACACCAGCGTGCCATTGGCCAGACCGGCCAGAGCTCGCGACTGCACGGTTGATGTACCGATATCAACCACCGAGATCTGGCGGAACAGTTCACCGAATCCGTCAACCTGCTTGTCGAGCAGACAAGCCACGGCTTCAGGCGTGCTGTCACGCCCGGTAAAACCGGTGCCGCCGGTAATCAACACAACCTGCACCACGTCCTCGGCAATCCAGTGGGCAACTTGCGCGCGGATCTTGTACAGATCATCTTTGAGCAGGACCCGCTCGGCCAGACGGTGGCCGGCAGCGGTCAGACGGTCGACGAAGACCTGGCCTGATGTGTCGGTTTCCAGGGTTCGGGTGTCGCTGACAGTCAGCACCGCAATGTTCAGCGGTGCAAAAGGTACATCGGCCTTGGCTTTCATTAGGCTCGTCCAGTTGTAGGAGAAACAGCCCGGTGTTATATCACAGCGCCCGAATTTTTCGCCGCCCTGCTGGAGAGCTGCCATGACCTCGAATACGCCATTGCCACCTTGTTCCATTTTGCTCCTGGCAGGCGGACGCGGCCAGCGCATGGGTGGCCAGGACAAAGGGCTGATCGAGTGGCAGGGTCAGCCGCTGATTGCGCACTTGCAGCGCAAGGTCCGGCCGCTGACTGACGATCTGATCATCTCCTGCAATCGCAATCGTGAGCGTTATGCCGCGTACGCCGATCAATTGGTCAGCGATGAAGAGGGCGATTTTCCCGGTCCTCTGGCCGGTATCCTTGCCGGACTCAAAGCCGCCCGCCTGCCGCACTTGCTGGTGCTGCCCTGCGATGTGCCGCGAATCGACGCTGCACTGCTGCAGGACATGCGTGAAACCGCGGGCCGGTTTCCTGAGAAACCTTTAATGCTGCGTCACGATGACCATTGGGAACCGCTGCTGTGTGTGATTCCGGTCGCGCTGCTGCCCGTGTTCGAAACCGCCTGGAATACCGGCGAACGCAGCCCTGGCCGGGTCATGCGCAACCTCGGCGCGACGGCCCTGCAATGCCCCGACAATGACCCGCGACTGGCCAACCTGAACACCCCCGAACTGTTAAATGCGCATAACACTGTGTCAGACTGACAGCACTCAAGGAACTCTCACGCCTTGTACACGTCTCAAGCTCAGTAACCAAAGTATTCCCATTCGGAGACACACCCATGACTCAACGGACCCTCGCCACTTTCATGCTCGCACTGGGCCTGGCAACTCTCGCTGGTTGCTCGTCGCCAACAGTGATCACCTTGAATGACGGTCGCGAAATCCAGGCCGTCGACACCCCGAAATACGATGAAGATTCGGGCTTCTACGAGTTCAAACAACTCGACGGCAAAGAGACCCGCATCAACAAGGATCAGGTTCGTACCGTTAAAGAGCTGTAAGCTTTACGTCGACACCGGATACAGAAAAGCCCGCATTAATGCGGGCTTTTTCATGGGAGCGGGAAAGTGAATGGCGTCACCACTGCAGGGTGATCTGACTTTCGAACTCGCGTTTTTCGCCGGTCACCGGGTCGACAAACCGCAGCCCCTGTGCCAACAGCTTCAACGGATTGGCATAGTCATCCTCAACGTCTTTCAACACATCCGGGTAGAACGGATCATTACAGATACTCGCCCCTAGCGCGGTCATATGCACCCTTAGCTGATGCTTCTTGCCCGTCACCGGGTACAGGCCGTAGCGCCACAGATCACCATTCTTTTCCCGGACTTCCACCGCCGTTTCAGTATTGGCGACACCTGGGCCTTCCTGCATGCGGAAGAACGGTTCGCCGTCGATCAGGCGACTTTTGTGCACCAGGGGAAATTCCAGTTCCGGCAGCGCACGGGCGATCGCTTCATAACGTTTATCGATCTGCCGGGTCGGGAACAACGACTGATAAGCCGAGCGGGTTTGCGGGTTGGCGGAAAAGATCACCAGCCCCGCCGTGTGCCGGTCAATGCGGTGCAGTGGCACCAGATGCGGATTATCGAGGCGACGGATCAGACGGCGCAGCAACGTCTGCTCGACGTATTCACCGGCCGGTGTCACCGGCAGAAAATGCGGTTTGTCCGCCACCACCAGATGCTCGTCCGCATACAGGATCGACTCGAGCACCGGAATCGGTTTTTCATCCGGCACTTCGCGGAAGTAGTGAATGCGCAGGCCTTCCTTGTACGGCAGATCCACCGCAATCGGCTGCCCCTGACCATCCAGCACCCGGCCCCGGGCGATTCTGTCCAGCCATTGCTCGCGGCTGATCGCACTGAAATGCTCACACAGGCAATCCAGCACGGTAAGCCACGCCCCCGGAGGCAGGTAAAGGGTGCTGGCCTGATTCTGAGCAGCGGAAAATGTTGGTGTGGACATACGGAAATTCGAACCCTCAATGCAGGCCGGCATTATCCAACACTGAGCGCAACGAACCTAGCGCAGAATCTGCGGCCCGCTCAGGCCGGAATCGACTTGAGCGCCGCGGCTTCGGTGAACTCCTTGAGCCAGCGCAGCACATCGACCGCCTCCCAGCGCCCCGGGTCATACAAGGCGTACAGCAAGCCCTGATAACCGACCACATCCAGCTGCTTGTGATAACCGGCACGCTGGAACAGCGCCTCGATCTCGGCAAAACAGGTGTTGAAATGCAGTTTGTTGAAAGGCGTCTTGCCCTCCGTGACCAGCCCGTCCAGGCGCAACTCGAGGACCGCCTCGCGCACCACGTCAACCGACATCCGGTTCACGCTGTTCTTCAACTGTTCGACATTGACCACGGTTCGTCCCTCTGACTGCCGGATTCACCTGCTCACGTCATCAAAAGCAGCAGGCCTTTCCAATTACTGTATGAACATACAGTAACCGAATAAACCCTAGAGTGCCAAGGACTGCCTGTGCAGGAGTGACCAGCGGAACGAGGATCAACGCAGGAAAGCAACCACTTGATCGGCGTCGAAAGGCCAGTCCAACTCGGCCCCGGTATCAATTCGGCGCAGTACCGGAATTCTTAGCCCATAAGCCTCAACCAACGGCTCACTTTCAGCGATGTCCACCAGCTCCACCAACAGCCCATGCTCGACAAGCGGCATCAGTTCGGCCTCTGCCAACTCACACAAATGGCATCCCAAGGTGCCGAACAACTGACATTCAGGAGGCATGATCGCTCAACCGGAAAAGTGAGCGTTCATTCTAGGCCTGCCTCGAAAACCCGTCGAGCGACTGCTGCCCGAAGACCCGAACACGGCGGGAAACACGCAAAACCCTGACGCAAATCAGTCCACGGAAAAGCCAATCAGGCGATGCTCCCGGGCTTTTTGCCTCTACGCTTGAGAAGCCTGAGCCTGACATCGGAGTGTCTTGTGTTTGCCAACCTGTTGATCATCCTCGCCTCATCCCTGGTGATGATTGCCCTGTTCCGCCGCCTGCGTTTGCCGCCGGTGCTGGGCTATCTTTGCGTGGGCCTGATGGTGGGGCCGACCGCGTTCAACTGGGTCAACGAGAGCGAACACCTGCCGGACGTGGCCGAGTTGGGCGTGGTGTTCCTGCTGTTCTCACTGGGCCTGGAGTTTTCCCTGTCGAAAATGATCGCGCTGCGCCAGGTAGTGTTTCGCCTGGGCAGTCAGCAGGTATTGCTCAGCACCGGGGTGCTCGGGCTGGTGCTGATCCTGCTGGGCATGCCGCTGGCCCCGGCAATGTTGCTCGGCGCCGGGCTGTCGTTGTCGTCGACGGCGATTGTCACCAAGGAGTTGAGCAGCCTGGGCGAAGTGTTCAGCAGCCACGGGCAGAACGCGGTCGGGGTCTTACTGTTTCAGGACGTGGTCGCGGTGTTGTTGCTGACCCTGGTGCCGGTGTTCGCCGGGAGCAGCGCGCAAGCCTGGTATTGGGCCTTGCCGCTGACGCTGGTGAAGACCGTGGTGCTGTTTTTCGGTCTGTTGCTGGCCAGCCGCTGGCTGCTGCCACGGCTGTTCCATGAAGTGGCCGCGTCCCGCTCGGCGGAATTGTTCGTGCTGCTGGCGCTGGTGATTGTGCTGCTGACCGCATGGCTGACGCATCTGCTGGGCCTGTCCCCTGCCCTTGGCGCATTTCTGGCCGGGATGCTGCTCGGCGAGAGCCACTATCGCCATCAGATCGAGGCCGACATCCGGCCGTTTCGCGACATCCTGCTCGGGGTGTTTTTCGTCAGCATCGGCATGCTGATCGACCTGCAACTGTTCATCAGTCACAGCGTGCTGATTCTCGGCCTGACCCTCGGCCTGATGCTGATCAAAGGCACGGTCGTCGCACTCCTGATCAAGTGGCGCGGCAGCGATCATGAAACCGCCTGGCGCAGCGGCCTGGCCCTGGCGCAGGGCGGGGAATTCTGCTTCGCCTTGATGGCGCAGATGCAACAGAACCAACTGCTCCCTGCCGAGTTGGGCGCCCTGCTGCTCGCGGCCACCTTCTGCTCGATGCTGCTGACACCGTTGCTGTTGCGCGCCGCGCCGAAAATCGCCGCGCGCCTGCACCGCAAGCCGAACCAGGAGGCACAAATCGAGGAAATCAGCGCCCTCAATGCCGGTCTGGATCAACACGTGGTGATCTGTGGCTACGGCCGAGTCGGCCAGTCCATCGGCCGCTTCATGCGCAATGCCAATCAGCCTTATATCGCGTTGGACAACGATCCGGTGCGCGTGCAGGAAGCCGCGTCCGGCGAAAGCGAGGTGCATTACGGCGACTCGTCACGCGGCGACCTGCTGACCGCCGTCGGACTGTTGCGCGCGCGGCTGCTGGTGATCGCCGTGGATCAGAGCGATGTCAGCCTGCGAATTCTCAAGGAAGCGCGCCGGCTCAATGCACAGATCCCGATTCTGGTGCGCACCCGCGACGATAGCCAATGGGCTGAACTCAAAGCGGCCGGCGCCACCGAAGTGGTGCCGGAACTGTTGGAATCGAGCCTGATGCTCGCCTCCCATGCCTTGATCATGCTCGGCCTGCCGGCGCATCAGGTGCAGGAGCAGATCGATCAAGTGCGCATCGACCGCTATCGCCTGTTGCACGGGTTTTATCCCGGCGCCGAAGACAAGGAAGCCTAGTCCTGACTCACCGCGCCGATCTTGTGCAGCGACAGGTCGGCGCCGTAATACTCTTGCTCCTGACTCAAGCGCAGGCCGTGCAAGGCCTTGATCACACCGTAGACGACGAAGCCGCCGAGCAACGCCACCAACACACCCAGCGCGGTGCCGATCACCTGACTGATCAGGCTGACACCGCCGAGACCACCCAGCGCAGTCTGGCCGAAGATGCCGCAGGCGATCCCGCCCCACACCCCGCACAAACCGTGCAACGGCCAGACACCGAGCACATCGTCGATGCGCCATTTGACTTGTGCGGCGGTAAAGCACCAGACAAACAGCGCACCGGCAATCGCGCCGGTGACCAAGGCACCCACCGGATGCATCAGGTCGGAACCGGCGCAGATCGCTACCAGTCCGGCCAACGGACCGTTGTGCAGAAAGCCCGGGTCATTGCGCCCGACAATCAACGCCGCCACCGTGCCGCCAACCATGGCCATCAACGAGTTGACTGCAACCAGACCGCTGACGCCTTGCAACGTCTGTGCGCTCATCACGTTGAAGCCGAACCAGCCGACAATCAGAATCCACGAACCCAGCGCCAGAAACGGAATGCTCGACGGCGCGAACGCTACCAGACGCCCGTCGCGATAACGCCCGTTGCGCGGGCCGAGCAGCAACACCGCCGCCAGCGCCAGCCAGCCACCCATCGCATGCACCACTACCGATCCGGCGAAATCATGGAACGCCGCGCCAAAACGCGCCGTCAGCCAAGCCTGCAGACCGAAGTTGCCGTTCCAGATCATGCCCTCGAAAAACGGGTAGATGAACGCCACGATCAGCGCCGTTGCACACAGTTGCGGAACGAATCGCGCGCGCTCGGCAATCCCGCCGGAGATGATCGCCGGGATCGCCGCGGCGAAGGTCAGCAGGAAGAAAAACTTCACCAGACCGTAACCGTGATCGGCACTCAGCACCGCCGCCGGTTGCATGAAGGTCACCCCGTAGGAGATCCAATAGCCTATAAAGAAATAGGCCAGGGTCGAGACCGCAAAGTCACTGAGAATTTTCGACAGCGCGTTGACCTGGTTTTTCTGGCGAACCGTGCCGACTTCAAGAAAGGCGAAACCGGCATGCATCGCCAGCACCATCACCGCACCGATCAGAATGAACAACGTGTTGGAACTGTGAACCAGTGTGTCCACAGCGCTTTGCAGATTTTCCATAAAGAGGCAGACCTGAAGGCTAAAAAGGCACCAAAGCGGTTCGCGCGGACAATTCATGCACCAAGTTGCGACCGGTCGGTCTGCGCAGCGACGCTGCGATGAACCGCTTTGGCGCACAAGGTCGATGTCCTGACACGAACCAGGATTATTTGAGTTAAGGTTTTGCTGCATGTACGCCCGCCAACAGCGCACGACGGCGGCAGGACGCACCACGACATAGCAAAAGCTGTACCAGTCATTTGTACTGAACCTTCGCGCAAGGCTCATACTCGAACGCTTCAGACGTCACTTACGGAGATCCACCCATGGCCAGCATCAAGGCAAAGACTGCTCAAGAAATCCTGATGAACGACTTCCAGACTCTGGTGGCCGATACCGAACGGTTGCTCGAACACACCGCGTCCCTCGCGGGTGATCAGGCCGATGAGCTGCGTGATCAGATCCACGACAGCCTGTTGCGCGCCCGGGAAACCCTGAAGCTGACCGAAGACACCCTGCGCGATCGCGGTCAGGCGGCGGTCACCGCCACCGAAGACTACGTTTCCGCCAATCCTTGGCAGTCGGTGGGCATCGCCGCCGGGGTGGGCTTCCTGATTGGCCTGCTGGCCACTCGGCGCTGATCATGTCGATCGGCGAATCCGGCCTGGGGTCGGGCACCACCTCCTCCACGCGGCGCCTGGGCGCCGCCGTTCTCGGCCTGCTGCACAGCCATGTCGAACTGTTCGGCATCGAGCTGCAGGAACAGAAAGCACGCACCGTCAGCCTGTTGCTGTTCGCAGGGCTGGCGCTGGTGTTTGCGTTGCTGTTGCTGATCGGCCTGTCTGCCTTGGTGTTGATCCTGCTCTGGGACACTTATCGCCTGGCCGGGATCATCGGCCTGTGCGTGTTCTATGTCCTGGCGGCGGGGTTCTGTGGATTGCGTCTGAAGGCCGCGGTCTTCGATGAATCCTCGCCCTTCCACGGCACCCTGGAAGAATTGGCCAACGACCGGGAGCGCCTGCTGCCATGAGCCTGCCTGAACTGCCACACAACAGCTCGCGCCGGGAAATGCGCAAGGCGCTGATCCGCCTGCGCATGGAAATGCATCGTCAGGAAATCCGCCACGAAGCCGGGCAAGTGCTGCAACCCTTGCAGCGCATGCGGGGGATGAAGCAAAACCTGCAAGACGGCTTCGGCATCAAGCATGCGCCGCTATGGGGCGTGGCCGCCGTCACCCTGCTGGGTTTCATCACCGGCAAAGGCGCAAAAAGCGGCGGCGTCGGCGGGTTGACCCGGCTGATCCGTCTGGGCACCAGCCTCGGGCCGCTGATCAGACTGGTGATGCAGAGTTCGGGCAAACGCTGAACCGACGTATCTGGCTGCATTCTTGCAATATCCGGGATTGAACCTCCTCACCCCGAGGTTCAATCCCGCACGCCTATCCGGCCGGCAGGGTTTACCCCGAACAAGAACGACTAAGGAGGCCCCGTGATCGACGGGCAACCGCTCGCCTGCTTTCAACCTTTCATCGATACCGCCACCGGACGAATTGCAGGCGTCGAAGCTCTCGGTCGACTGCGCCAGCCTGACGGCCAACTGGCCTCGGTCGGGCCCTTGTTCGCCGACCCGCGCACACCTGCCATCGCCCTGCGGCGCCTCGACCGCCAGATCCGTGACCACGCCCTGAGCCGACTGCATGAAGCCCCTGCCGAATGGTTTCTGAGCCTGAACATGTCGCCGCGCTGGATCAGTCGCCTGCGCGCGGATCAGCCCCTGCCCAGTCTCAAGCAAATGCTGCGACACGGCGTCGATCCGCAACGCATCGTGTTCGAGATCACTGAACTGGGCGGCAACAGTCAGCGTCTGACCGACGTGGTCGGCCGTTATCGTGAGGCCGGCGCGCGGATTGCCATTGATGATTTCGGTGCCGGTTACTCGCAGCTCGATCGGGTGCTGGCGTTGCAGCCGGACATTCTCAAACTCGACATGCGCCTGTTCCAGGCGGCGGCGCTGGGCGGGCCGAGCAGCGAGGTGGTCAAGGCCCTGGCGCAAATGGCTGAGAAAACCGGCTGCTGGATCATTGCCGAAGGCGTGGAGACCGAAGCGCAGCTGAATTTCGCCCTGGAATGCGGATCACGTTACGTTCAGGGTTTCCTGTTCGCCCGGGCGCAGGAAGCCTTCTATCCGACCGATGCCTTCGTGCAGCGCTTCGCCGAACTGCGTCAGCGGTACGTGCGGCAGAAGCTGGCCGAACGCGGGCGCTTGATGCAGATGCGCCAGCAGCTCGGCGAACTGATGGCGATCCTCCAGAGCTGGGCTCAGGCCCACGCGCCGCTGAGTGCGCTGCCGCAACTCGAAGCCTTCCCGTGGTTGCTGCGGTTCTACCAATGCGACCGGCATGGCACCCAACTCACGCCCAACCTTGAATGGCGGCATAACCGTTGGGTCGCCGACAACCGCTACCTGGGGCACAACTGGTCATGGCGTCCGTACTTCTATCATTTGCTCGCTGAAGGCTGGGAGGAGCGGCGCCTGACCCTGTCCAGCACCTACCGCGATGCCACCAGCAACCAGTATTGCCTGACCGCCGGCCAGTTCTTCGACAACGGCGAACGCCTGCTGCTGATCGACATCGATGCAGCCGGCTTGTAGTTCCGCTTGCAGGGGCGTGGCCGAACCGGGAAGCTAGGGCATTGATCATTCCAGTCACCGACGGAGAGAACCAGCCTTGGATTGGCAGACCCTGCTTAACCGCGAACGCCTTGGAAAGCCGCTGCACAGCCCGCAAGAGCTGGGCCGCAGCCCGTTCCACAAAGACCACGACCGCATCATTTTCTCCGGCGCTTTCCGCCGCCTGGGACGCAAGACCCAGGTGCACCCGGTATCGAGTAACGACCACATCCACACCCGTCTGACCCACTCGCTGGAAGTCAGCTGCGTCGGCCGTTCGCTGGGCATGCGCGTCGGTGAAACCTTGCGCAGCGCCCTGCCCGACTGGTGCGACCCGAGCGACCTGGGCATGGTCGTGCAATCGGCCTGCCTGGCGCATGACATCGGCAATCCACCGTTCGGTCATTCCGGGGAAGACGCGATTCGCCACTGGTTCCAGCAGGCGGCCGGGCGCGGTTGGCTCGACGGCATGAGCGAAGCCGAGCGCGGTGACTTCCTCAATTTCGAAGGCAACGCGCAAGGCTTTCGCGTGCTGACTCAACTTGAGTATCACCAGTTCGACGGTGGCACCCGACTCACCTACGCCACCCTCGGCACCTATCTGAAGTATCCGTGGACGGCCCGTCACGCCGACTCGCTGGGCTACAAGAAACACAAGTTCGGCTGCTACCAGAGTGAATTGCCGCTGCTCGAGCAGATCGCCCACAAACTCGGCCTGCCGCAACTGGAAGACCAGCGCTGGGCGCGGCACCCGTTGGTGTACCTGATGGAGGCGGCCGACGACATCTGCTATGCGTTGATCGACCTCGAAGACGGCCTGGAAATGGAGCTGCTGGAATACGCGGAAGTCGAATCGCTGCTGCTCGGCCTTGTGGGTGACGACCTGCCGGAAACCTATCGCCAGCTCGGCCCGCTGGATTCGCGCCGACGCAAACTGGCGATCCTGCGCGGCAAGGCCATCGAGCACCTGACCAATGCTGCCGCCCGGGCATTCGTCGAGCAACAGGACGCGCTGCTCGCCGGCACGCTGCATGGCGACCTGGTGGAACACATGCACGGCCCGGCCAAACGCTGCGTGCTCAACGCCAAGGACATCGCCCGCAAGAAAATCTTCCAGGACAAGCGCAAGACGCTGCATGAAATCGGCGCCTACACCACGCTGGAAATCCTCCTCAACGCGTTCTGCGGCGCAGCGCTGGAACAACATGGCGGACGCACGCCGTCGTTCAAGAGCCGACGCATCCTCGATCTGCTGGGCAACAATGCACCCGACCCCCACGGGCCGCTGCACACCTCGTTCCTGCGCATGATCGACTTTATCGCCGGTATGACCGACAGCTACGCCAGCGACATGGCGCTGGAAATGACCGGGCGCTCCAGCCACTGACGGGGCACCTTCCTCAACCGGGTCAGCGCGACTGCCCGGTTGAGTGCCTGATCCATTAAAGCGGCTCTGCGGTATTCAATGACCGCGCAGACCAAACGTAATCCGTTTAACTTCAAAACAACACAGACAAACGCTGTTTCTTCAATACTCTACAAGCAACTTAAAACATTCTGATAAACAAATACTCTAAACACATCCTTACGCGACATTGAGTTTTGTCGTAGTCAATTTCCCTTTAGTGTGTAGGACTTATCCTATATTGCTGCTAGAGCCATGTGAGTTCATGCGGCCGCTCATTTATCTGAGCTAAGGTGCGCGCTTTATTCGCGCACGTATGGGATTTGATTATGAACTCCGTTTTTATTGTCGATGATCACCCCGTCATCCGACTTGCCGTTCGAATGCTGCTCGAGCATGAAGGTTATAGGGTCGTCGGCGAAACCGATAATGGGGTCGATGCCATGCAGATGGTTCGCGAATGCATGCCCGACCTGATCATCCTCGATATCAGCATCCCCAAGCTCGACGGCCTGGAAGTCCTCGCCCGTTTCAACGCCATGGGCACTCCGCTCAAGACCCTGGTACTGACGGCGCAATGCCCGACACTGTTCGGTATTCGCTGCATGCAATCCGGCGCGTCCGGTTATGTGTGCAAGGAAGAAGACTTGAGTGAACTGGTCAGCGCCATAAAAGCGGTACTTTCCGGTTACAACTATTTCCCAAGTCAGGCATTGAATCCGGTACGCAGTGACGATGTACGTTACGCCGAACTGGAATTATTCAAAGCCGTGAATGACCGCGAACTCATGGTCCTGCAGTTATTTGCACAGGGGCGGACCAACAAGGAAATTGCCAAAGGCATGTTTCTCAGTAACAAAACCGTCAGCACTTACAAAAAACGCTTGATGCAGAAACTGAAAGCCAGATCCCTGGTGGAACTTATCGAGATGGCCAAACGCAACGCGCTAGTGTGAGAGCCTGAATGCCCAGTCGTTTGAAGATCTATCTCGTCATATTGTGTGCGAGCCTGTGCCTGACTCCTCAGGTATATGCCGACCTCGTCACAGCGCAGGATTATGTGCTGCGCAGCCGTTCGAGCCACGAAGCGCTGTCCATTTCTCTGCAGCCCGCGCAACGGCAATGGTTACAGACTCGCAGCGAACTGAGACTGGGCACCTCCGCACCGGATTATCCGCCGTTCGACATGACCGCCAGCGGCCGCGATTACGAAGGTTTTACCGCCGACTACGCCGGCCTCCTCGCACAGGCTGTCGGTTTACCAATCCGGGTCAAGCGCTTTGCCTCACGGGAAGCCGCCTTGCGCGCACTGATAGCCGGACAGGTCGATATGCTCGGTACGGCCAACGGTTTCGAGGCGAGTAATCCGGACATCCTGCTATCAACCCCCTATGCCATCGATCAGCCGGTACTGGTCACCCGTGAAGACGAGACCCGTACGCTCACCGAGGGCCTGGCCGGTCTGCGCCTGAGCATGGTCTATCACTATCTGCCGCAGGAGGAAGTCAAGGCGCTGTACCCCAAAGCCATCCTGACGTCCTACCCTTCCTATCAAAACGCAATCAATGCGGTGGCTTTCGATCAGGCCGACGTGTTTCTGGGCGATACCATCTCCACCCACTACATGATCAACAAGGGCTATCTGAACAACATTCGCATGGCCAATTTCGGCAAACAGGAAGCCCACGGTTTCAGCTTCGCCGTGCACACCGACAATCCGCAACTGCTCGCGATCATCAACACCGCGCTCCAGGCCATACCGGCCAGTGAACGCGACCGCATCGCCAAGCGCTGGAGCGCTGGCAGCGACATCCTGCTGACCGACCAGAAGCTGCAATTGACCCACCATGAAGAGCAGTGGCTCAAACAGCACCCGGTGCTGCGCGTCGTCGTCAATGAGGCGTTCGCGCCGCTGACGTTCTTCGACAGCGACGGCAATCTGCGTGGCATCACCGCAGACCTGCTCGAACTGCTGCGCCTGCGCACCGGCATGCGCTTCGAACTGGTACGCAGCCGCAGCGACGGCGACATGGTCGAGCAGATCAATCAGCACCGGGCCGATCTGATCGCGGCGTTGCTACCCAGCCCGCAACGGGAAAAGACCCTGCAATTCAGCCGTCCCTACCTGGAAAACTCGTTCGTCCTGCTGACCCGCAAAGCTACTGACAGCCCGACCCATCCGACGCAGCTCAAGGACAAATACCTGGCGATTGCCCAAGGCAGTCCCATGGCCGATTACCTGCGCCGCGAGTTCCCCAATATCCACCTGACCGAAACCTCCGACACCTTTGGCGCCGCGACCTTGCTCGCCGAAGGCAAGGCCGATGGCGCCGTCGCTTCGCTGGTGATTGCCAACTATCTGATTTCGTCGCGGATCTTCGAGCATCAGTTGCAGATCACCACCACCCTCGGCACCCGTCAGGCAGCCTTTTCGCTGGCCACGGCCCGCGACAACAGCGAGCTGGGGTCGATCCTCGACAAGGCGCTGCTGAGCATCAGCCCCGAAGAACTGGGGGTGATCAATAGCCGCTGGCGCGGTTTTTCCAATGCGGCGCAAAGCAACTGGCATCACTACCAGCGTCTGTTTTACCAACTGATTGGCGCAGCCTGCCTGCTGCTGTTGCTGTCACTGCTGTGGAATGCCTACATGCGGCGTCAGATCAAACAACGCCAGGCCGCCGAGCGGGCACTCAACGATCAGTTCGAATTCATGCGCTCACTGGTCAACGGCACGCCTCACCCGATCTATGTGCGCGACCGCCGGGGGCTGCTGCAAAGCTGCAACGACAGTTACCTCGAAGCCTTCAACGCCAAACGCGAAGACGTGATCGGCAAAAGCGTCATGCAAGGCACCCTGAGCAATGCCTTCGAAGCCCAGGCCTTCGAGGCGGATTACCAGCGGGTCGTGGCCGAAGGGACACCGATGGTACTCGACCGACCGCTGCACATCGGTGGCCGGCGTCTGACGATCTACCACTGGATCCTGCCGTACCGCGACTCCAGCGGCGATGTACAAGGGATCATCGGTGGCTGGATCGATATCAGTGAGCGCCGGCAACTGTTCGATGAACTGCGTACGGCCAAGGAACAGGCGGACAACGCCAACCGTGCGAAAAGTACCTTTCTGGCCACCATGAGCCACGAAATCCGTACGCCGATGAACGCCATCATCGGCATGCTCGAATTGACGCTCGAACGCATGACCGATCAGGCTCCGGATCGCTCATCCATCGAAACCGCCTATTGCTCGGCCAAGGACCTGTTGGGCCTGATCGGCGACATCCTTGATATCGCACGGATCGAGTCCGGGCACCTGAGCCTGAGTCCCGAGCGGGTCAATCTGGTGGAAACCGTTTCTTCGGTGGTGAGGATCTTCGACGGTCTGGCCCGGCAGAAAAACCTCGCCCTGCCCCTGACCCTCACTCCCCCGGGCCTCAATGTCGACGTGCAGCTCGATCCGTTGCGCTTCAAGCAGATCCTGTCGAACCTGATCAGCAACGCCATCAAATTCACCGAGTCCGGGCAGGTACGGGTCAATCTGGACGTGGTGCCCGATGGCGCGGGCCAGTGTTCGCTGATTCAATTGACGATCCAGGACACCGGGGTCGGCATCAGCATCGAAGATCAACAGCGCCTGTTCAAACCGTTCGCCCAGGCTGACGGTGGCCAACAGCCCGCGCGCAGCGGCGCGGGTCTGGGGTTGGTGATCAGTCGCAACCTCTGTGAAATGATGGGCGGTCAGCTGCAATTGAGCAGTCAGCCCGGGATCGGCACTCAGGTCTGCCTGTCGCTGCCGCTGCAAACGCTGCCGTGCAAGGTCGCCGCGACGAAAACCGCGCCACCGATCCACGCCGCGGGTACGCCGCTGAACATCCTCGTGGTCGACGACCATCCCGCCAATCGTCTGCTGATGTGCCAGCAACTGGAGTTCCTCGGGCACCGCTTCAGCCTTGCCGAGGAGGGGCGAAGCGGATTCGAGAAGTGGCAGCGCGGCGCATTCGATCTGGTCATCGCCGACTGCAATATGCCAGTGATGAACGGCTACGAACTGACCGAGGCCATCCGCCAGCACGAACAAAGTACCGGGCGTGCTCCTTGTACCGTGCTGGGCTTCACGGCCAATGCGCAACCCGAGGAAGTGCAGCGCTGCAAACAGGCCGGCATGAATGACTGCCTGTTCAAACCCCTGAGCCTCAGTGCGCTGAGCCAGTGGGTCAACGGCCTGCAACCGGCAACGCCTGAACCTGCGTTCAATCTCGAGGGTTTGAATCAATTGACGGGCGGCAACCCGCTTCAGGCCCAACGCCTGCTCACGCAATTGCTCAAGAGCAGCCGCCTCGATCGCGAGGAGCTGCTGGCCCTGGCGCCGCACAATGATCGCGAGGCATTGGCGGCGGTGGCGCACAAGATCAAGGGCGCCGCCCGAATCGCCCAGGCTTCGCGTCTGATCGTGCGCTGCGATGCCCTGGAACAGGCCTGCCTGCAGACCACGTCTGTGGCGGCCATCGTGCGCTGCATCGAGGCCACCGACGCGGCGATGGTCGAACTGGAGCAGGCGCTGCAGCAACAATTGGAACCGTTCGCAGAAAGCACAATGACCGAGCCTTAACTATGCTTGGGCGCTGAGCAGTGTGTTTACTTCAATGGAGAGTCAGCAATGCCCAGCCCACTGCGCCCGGATCAACGCCGGTTCCCGTTGCACGTGCACATCAGCGTCATGTTCACGTTTCTGCTGTTGCTGACCGGCGTGGTACTGGGACTGTTCAATTATCGCCAGACCACCCGAATCATCCTGTCGAGCAGCGAAAACCTGTTCAATCGCATCGAACAGGACGTGCGCCTCGACCTGCATTCAACGTATGAACCGATCCGTCATCTGCTGAGCCTGCTGGCCGACAACCAGGCGGCCGGGGCCTCGAACCTGCAACAGCGTCTGGCGCTGCTCAAGCCGTTCAGTCAATCACTCAAGGACAACACCGATCTCGCTTCGCTGTATCTGGGCTACGGCAACGGCGACTTCTTCATGGTCCGGCCGTTGCGTACCAGCGCCCTGAAAACCCTGCTCAAGGCACCGCCGGACGCGGCCTATCAGGTCTGGAGCATCGAGCACGACGCCAGCGGCATCGCGTCGTCGCAGTCACTGTTCTTCGACCAGGCGCTGATGCCTGTCGGGCGCCAGGACAATCCCGACGACCGCTACGATCCGCGCACCCGCAACTGGTACACCAACGCCCTGCAACAGGGTGATCAGATCACCACCGAACCCTATGTGTTTTTCTCCACGCACAACGTGGGCACCACCCTGGCCCGACGCAGCAGCGCAACCAGTGTGATCGGTGCCGACCTGACCCTGGAAGCACTCTCGGCCACCTTGCTCAAACACGTGGTCACCCCGTCTACCGAAATCGTGTTGTTCGATGCCGATGGCAATGCGGTGGCCTATCCGGACAGCCGCCGGCTGATTGTCGACGACAGCAGCGCACGCCTGGCCAAGGCTGCCGACCTGAGTCCGAACCTGCACGCGCTGCTGTCCACCGCTCATCAGGGCAAGCGACTCAATGTCGATGGCCGCCACTGGATCGTCGCCCGCAGCAATCTGCAAGAGGGCGGCCCGAGAGGATTGCAGATGGCCCTGCTGGTGCCGGAGGACGAGTTGCTGGCCGACGCCTACCGCATGCGCTGGCAAGGGGCACTGATCACCCTCGCGACCTTGCTGCTGTGTCTGCCGCTGGGTTGGCTGACCTCGCGGATTCTGGTCAAGCCGTTGCATGCGCTGGTCAAGGAAGCCGATGCGATTCGCAGCTTCGATTTCAACTTTCCGGTTACCCGTCGCTCGCCGGTTCTGGAGGTTGATCAGTTGAGCCTGTCGATGGCCCGCATGAAGGAAACACTCGCCAGTTTCTTCCGCATCACCGACAGCCTGTGCGCCGAAACCCGCTTTGCCCCGTTGCTGCAACGGGTGCTGTTCGAAACGGTGCAGATCGCCCAGGCGCAAGCGGGGTTGATCTATCTGCGCGAAAACGATGGCAACCGAGTGGAGCCTTACGGACTGGTAATTGATGGCGTCTCGCAGGAACCGGGCGAGTTCGCTGTGCTGGGCCGGGATCTTCTGGCCGATCAAGGGCCGGCGTGGTTCCAGCAACTGATCACCGCTGACAACGTGGTCAGCAGCCTTGGCTTTGAACAGGCCGGGGACTTGCAGAAAGTCTTGTTGGCCATGCAGTCGCCGCGCATCCACCTGATCGGTATCCGCCTGCGCAACCGGCACAACGAAACCATCGGCCTGCTGCTCCTGCTGATCAACGACAGCGGCAGCGCTCAGGACCTGGAAAAACTGCGCCCGGATCGCATCGCCTTCCTGCAAGCAGTCTCCGGCGCGGCGGCGGTGAGTATCGAAAGCCAGCGCCTGCAAGCGAAGCAGAAGCAGTTGCTCGATGCGTTCATCCAGTTGCTGGCCGGCGCCATCGACGCCAAGAGCCCGTACACCGGTGGCCACTGTCAGCGCGTGCCGGAACTGACCCTGATGCTCGCGCAGGCCGCGGCCGCCAGTCAGGCGCCGGCGTTCCAGAGCTATCAGCCCACCGAAGACGAATGGGAAGCCCTGCACATCGCGGCCTGGCTGCACGATTGCGGCAAGGTCACGACGCCGGAATATGTCGTCGACAAGGCCACCAAACTGGAAACCCTCAACGATCGCATCCACGAAATCCGCACGCGTTTCGAGGTGCTCAAGCGCGATGCCTGGATCAGTTACTGGCAGGCACTGGCGCTGGGCGGCAACGAGGCGCAACTGAGCGCCCTGCGTGACGCCACATTGGCTGAACTGGACGACGACTTTGCCTTTGTTGCCCGTTGCAATCTGGGCGGCGAGGCCATGGCGCCAGCCGACATGCAGCGTCTTGAGCGCATTGCCGAGCGCCGCTGGACGCGCACCCTCGATGATCGACTGGGGGTGTCATGGGAGGAAAACCGCCGTCAGGCGCAAACGCCGGTTGCGAATCTGCCGGTCAGCGAGGCACTGCTGGCGGACAAACCCGAACACCTGATCAAGCGCGCCGACAGCGAACTGATTCCGGAAGACAACCCGTGGGGGTTCAAACTGGATGTGCCGCGCTACAAATACAATCGCGGCGAACTCTACAACCTGAGCATTGCCCGGGGCACGCTGACCCGTGAGGAGCGCTACATCATCAATCACCACATGGTGCAGACGATCCTGATGCTCAGCCACCTGCCCTTCCCCGGGCATCTGGGCAGCGTTGCGGAAATTGCCGGTGGTCATCACGAAAAAATGGACGGCAGCGGCTACCCCAAACGCCTGAAGCGCGACGACATGAGCCTGCCGGCGAGGATGATGGCGATTGCCGATATTTTCGAGGCGCTGACAGCGGCGGATCGGCCGTACAAGAAAGCCAAATCCTTGAGCGAAGCCCTGGGGATCATGGCCACCATGTCCCGCGAGGCGCACATCGACCCCGAGTTGTTTGCGCTGTTCATCAACGACGGGGTGTACATGCAGTACGCCGCGCGGTTTCTCGATCCGCGACAGATCGATGCGGTGGACTCGGCCAGCCTGCTGCGCAAGGCTGGCCTGAGCGCCTGAGCGCCTGATCAGCAGTCGGTCAGACGCAGGAAGATCGCCGCCAGTTGCTCGATACCGGCCTGATCGTCCGCGCCGAAACGCGCGAGTTTCGGGCTGTCGAGATCGAGTACGCCAATCAACCGACCGTCCTTGACCAGCGGCACCACCAGTTCGCTGTTGGAGGCGCTGTCGCAAGCGATATGACCGGGGAACGCATGCACGTCTTCGACGCGCTGGGTTTGCCGACTGGCCGCTGCCGCGCCACACACACCGCGCCCGAACGGAATGCGCACGCAGGCGATCTGGCCCTGGAACGGACCCAGCACCAGTTCTTCGTTGCGATTGAGGTAGAAACCGGCCCAGTTCAAATCATCGAGCTGGTTGAACAGAAACGCCGAAAACTGCGCGGCGTTGGCGATGAAATCGCGCTCGTCCGCCAGCAGCGATTCCAGTTGTGCGGCCAACAGGCCATAGCCTTCGAGCCCCTGGCCGCTTTCTTGCAAATCAATCATGCCTTGTGCTCCAGCAATTTCAGTCCCACCCAGTAACGGGCGAATTGGTACGCGCAACGTCCGTTGCGATTGCCGCGCCCGGTTGCCCAGCGCACGGCGAGGATGTCCAGCTCTTCATCGCGCTGCCAGCTCAAGCCAGCCTTGGCGGCCAACTGGCCGATCCAGTGTTCGACGACGTTGAGGAAGTGTTCCTGGGTAAACGGATAAAACGACAGCCACAGGCCGAAACGGTCTGAGAGCGCGATCTTGTCTTCCACCGCCTCACTAGGATGCAGTTCGCCGTCGACGCGCTTCCAGTTTTCGTTGTCGCTTTCCTTTTCCGGCACCAGATGGCGACGGTTGGATGTGGCGTACAGCAAGACGTTGTCCGGTGCCTGCTCGAGCGAGCCGTCGAGCACGCTTTTCAGCACACGGTAGTCGCCTTCACCGGATTCGAACGACAGATCATCGCAAAACAGCACGAAGCGCTGCGGCAGTTTGGCGATCTGCTCGACCACGCGCGGCAGGTCGGCCAGATGGTCACGCTCGATCTCGATCAAACGCAGACCGGCACTCGCGTGTTCGGCCAGCAGCGCACGCACCAGCGACGATTTACCGGTGCCGCGCGAGCCCCAGAGCAGCGCGTGGTTGGCCGGCATGCCGTCGAGAAACTGTTGCGTGTTGCGACCCAGTTGCTCCAACTGACGGTCAACGCCGATCAGGTCGGACAGGCGCATGTCGAGGCTGACTTCCAGCGGCAGCAAATACCCGCTGCGCCCGTCACGCTGCCAGCGCGCCGCGAGGCATGTTTCCCAGTCGATCACCGGGCGCGGCGCCGGCAACAAGGGTTCGATCCGCGCCAGAACCGACTCGGCGCGTTCAAGAAAAGCATTTAATCGGGAATCCACGTCTTCTCCTCGGGCACGTTCAAAGCAATGATGGTGCTTCAGCGACGACAATCAGATCAACAACCCCCGCTCAGGCCTTGTTACAAGGCGATTCGGGAACCTCGGTATCCATACATGATCGACTATGCTTGAGCAGCGAAGGGAAACGGAAGTGGTTCAACACCCCATGGATATCAAATTCACCCACCGGCTGTCTTACAAGCAAGCCAGATTCACTGTGCTGGTCGGGTTCATTCTGGGCACGCTGCTCAGCCTGCTGCAAATCGGCATCGATTATGCCAGTGAAGACGCCTCCATCAACCGTGAAATCCTGTCTTTGCTGGAAATCAGCCACAATCCGGCATCGCGCATCGCCTACAACATCGACGCGGAACTGGCGCAGGAACTGACCTTGGGCCTGTTGCGTTCGCCGGCGATCATCTCGGCGCAAATGACCGACAACAACGGTAACGTCCTGGCCAACGTCAAACGCCCGGAACTGCAAAGCGGTTATCGGGTGATCAGCGATTTCCTGTTCGGCGCCAAACGCCAGTTCGAAGACCGCCTGTACCTCGACCATCTGCCCAACGAATCGCTGGGCACGCTGAGTCTGGAAGTCGACACCTACGCGTTCGGCAGCCGGTTCCTGCGTCGCGCCGAAGTCACCCTGCTCAACGGTTTTGCCCGCAGCCTGATCCTCACCGGCATCCTGCTGGCGCTGTTCTACGTGATGCTGACCAAGCCACTGGTGCGTCTGATCCGTGAGCTCAGCGCGCGCGACGCACGCAGCGCAGAACCGACAACTCTGGAATGTCCGGCCGGCCACGCCAACGACGAGATCGGCGTGCTGGTCAAAGTCGCCAACCAGCAGTTCGACAACATCGCCACGGAAATCCAGCAACGCCGCAACGCCGAAAACCGCCTGACCGATTACCTCGGGCAACTGGAACACATCGTCTCGGCCCGCACCGCCGAGCTCAAGGCCATCAACACCCGGCTCAGCCAGTCCAACGAGGAACTGGAGGTGGCCCGCAGCACCGCGCTGGACATGGCCGAAGCGCGCTCGGCATTCCTTGCCAACATGAGCCACGAGATCCGCACCCCGCTCAACGGCCTGCTGGGGATGATCGCCCTGTCCCTCGACGGGCCACTGAATGCCGAGCAGCAGCAACAGCTGTCGATTGCCCACGACTCGGGCAAGGTGCTGGTGGAACTGCTCAACGATATTCTCGACCTGTCCAAGTTCGATGCGGGGCAACTGGAGCTGGAACACATCCCGTTCGACCTCGCCTCGCTGATCGAGGACACCGCCAACCTGCTGTCGCAGAACGCCGCGCCCAGCGTTGAATTGACCTGCCTGATCGACCCGCACTTCCCCGCGCTGGTGCTGGGGGATCCAACCCGGGTACGGCAGATTGTCAGCAACCTGCTGTCCAATGCCCTGAAGTTCACCCGGTTCGGCCGGGTCGATGTGCGTCTGTCAGCGCATAACGACGGGGTGCGCATCGAGGTCTGCGACACCGGCATCGGCATCGCCCAGGAAGCCCAGGTGAAGATCTTCCAGCCGTTCACCCAGGCCGGTGCCGGCATCACCCGCCAGTACGGCGGCACCGGCCTCGGCCTGGCGCTGACCTACAACCTGTGTGAAGCCATGCAAGGCCGATTGACCATCAGTTCCGAGGCCGGTTTCGGCAGTCAGTTCTGCGCCGACCTGCCGTTGCCGTGCCACACCCGGGCGGTGATGCCGCCGCCGTTGCAGGGCAAGGTTCTGGCGATCACCGCTGCCAGCAGCGGCCTGGCGGAACTGCTCAAGACGCTGTTGCCAGTGTGGGGCGTGACCTATGAGCAGCGCACCATGGACGATCCGCTGCTGGGCCTGTCTCCCGACCTGGTGATCACCGACTGCCCGGAATGCCTGTTCAGCCTGCGCCCGACGCTCAGCACGCCGATCCTGGTGGTGACCGCTTATGGCAGCTTCATGCCCAGCGAAGAAGCCGCGGCGCTGGCGCCATTGCAGCAACAGGCCCGACCGCTGGCGCGCAACGCGCTGTATCAGATCCTGCGGCGCATTCTGCTGGCCGACATCACCACGATCAACGATGCGCGCCTCGAGAGCGTGCCCGTACAACGGCGCGGACGGGTACTGCTGGTGGAGGACAATCCGGTCAACCAACTGGTGGCCAAGGGCATGCTCGGCAAGCTCGGTTGCGATGTGGTGGTCGCCGCCCACGGTGCCGAGGCGCTCGATCAACTGGAGCACGATGAATTCGATCTGGTGCTGATGGACTGCAACATGCCGGTGATGGACGGCTACGAAGCGAGCCGGCAGATCCGCCAGAGCGGGCGCTGGCCACACCTGCCGATCGTCGCACTGACCGCCAACGCCATGTCCGAAGAACGCGAACGCTGCCGTGCGGCCGGCATGAGCGATTACCTGGCCAAGCCGTTCCGCCGCGAAGAGCTGGCGGCGGTGCTCGACCAGTGGATTCCGACTACGTCAGTGCTTTGATCTGCCCCAACAGGTGATCGAGGCCGTTGCGCAAATCGTTGAGTCGATCGAGATCCACCCCGCTGTCGCACAACAACCGGGCCTTGAGTGGCCCGACCTGCTCGCGCAGCGCCTGACCTTGGGTGGTCAGGCTCAGATGCACTTCACGCTCGTCGCGCGCCGAACGCTGGCGCTGCACCCACTGCAATTGCTCAAGACGCTTGAGCAACGGCGTCAGGGTGCCGGAGTCCAGCGCCAGCCGCTCGCCCAAGGCCTTGACCGTCGGTTGCTCCGGCGCTTTGTCCTGCCATTCCCACAGCACCAGCATCGCCAAGTACTGCGGGTACGTCAGGCCAAGCTGATCGAGCATCGGCTTGTAAGCGCGAATCACCGCCCGGGACGCGGCATACAACTTGAAGCACAACTGACTGTCGAGCTTCAGCGAATCGTCGGGCAGGCTGTTCATTTGAGCAGAGCTTCGATCTCGCCGCTCATGTCCTGCGGCTTGGTGGTCGGGGCGAAACGCTTGACCAGTTGCCCATCCTTGCCGATCAGGAACTTGGTGAAGTTCCACTTGATACCCTCGGAGCCGAGCAGACCCGGAGCGCGCTTTTTCAACTGTACGAACAGTGGATGCGCGTCAGAACCGTTGACGTCGATCTTCTTGAACAGCGGGAAACTCACGCCGTAGTTCAGCTCACAGAACTCGCTGATCGCGCCCTCGTTGCCCGGCTCCTGCTTGCCGAACTGATTGCACGGAAACCCCAGCACCACCAGGCCCTGATCCTTATAGGTCTGCCACAGCTCTTCCAGGCCTTTGTATTGCGGGGTGAAGCCGCATTTGCTGGCGGTATTGACCACCAGAACGGCCTTGCCGGCGAAATCGGACAGGGTCTTTTGCTCACCCTTGATGGTGGTGACAGGGATATTCAGCAGGTTGTCGCTCATGATCCGCACTCTGAATTCTGGAAGAAGGCGTAAACATAGCGAGCAATTAAATTGCGTGCAATTTAATTAACTGCACATAACCCTGTAGGAGCTGCCGAAGGCTGCGATCTGTTGATCTTGAAAATCAAAAGATCGCAGCCTTCGGCAGCTCCTACAGGGGCTCGCATCACTCGCGCGGCTCGAGATTCAGGCACACCGAGTTGATGCAATAACGCAGGCCGGTCGGTGGCGGACCATCGGGGAACACGTGGCCCAGATGCGCATCGCAGCGGGCGCATTTGACCTCTGTGCGGATCATGCCGTGGCTGGTATCGCGGATTTCGGTCATGGCGCTTTCGCCGATCGGCGCGTAGAAGCTCGGCCAGCCGCAGCCGGAATCGAATTTGGTCGTGGAGTCGAACAGTGGCTCGTTGCAGCAGACGCAGTGATAGACACCGTCAGTCTTGGTGGCGTTGTATTTGCCGGAGAACGGCCGTTCGGTCGCACTGAGCCGACACACGTTGTACTGCTCGGGGTCGAGCATCGCACGCCATTCTTCCAGGGTTTTTTCCAACTTTTCCATCATCACACCTCAGCGGCTGAAAAAGCCCGATCTGTACCTTTTCCACGGATCGGGTGGCACGTATGATTGCGCCTCGTCACACGCCAGTCTGGCAGCCAGACCGGGCGCATTCAAACGGATTCTCGGCGCCACGGCGCAAGACTCCGCCTGTGCGAAGACGCAGGAATCCCAGTACGGTTGGCCATTCGCCGTCTGGATCGTTCATTTTCGGGATCACATCGCCATGCAGTTCAGCAAATCGAACAAGCTCGCCAACGTCTGCTACGACATTCGCGGCCCGGTGCTCAAGCACGCCAAACGTCTGGAAGAGGAAGGCCAGCGCATCCTCAAGCTGAACATCGGCAACCCGGCACCGTTTGGTTTCGAGGCGCCGGACGAAATTCTTCAGGATGTGATCCGCAACCTGCCGACGGCCCAGGGCTACAGCGACTCCAAAGGCCTGTTCAGCGCGCGTAAAGCGGTGATGCAGTACTACCAGCAAAAAAATGTCGAAGGTGTCGGCATCGAAGACATCTACCTGGGCAACGGCGTGTCCGAGCTGATCGTGATGTCGCTGCAGGCACTGCTCAACAACGGCGACGAAGTGCTGGTGCCGGCCCCGGACTACCCGCTCTGGACCGCCGCCGTGAGCCTCGCCGGCGGTAATGCCGTGCACTATCTGTGCGACGAGGGCGCCGACTGGTTCCCGGATCTGGCCGACATCAAGGCCAAGATCACTCCGAACACCAAAGCGATGGTGATCATCAACCCGAACAACCCGACCGGCGCGGTGTATTCGAAGGAAGTGCTGCTGGGCATGCTGGAAATCGCCCGCGCGCACAACCTGGTGGTGTTCTCCGACGAGATCTACGACAAGATCCTGTATGACGACGCCGTGCACATCTGCACCGCTTCGCTGGCGCCGGACCTGCTGTGCCTGACCTTCAACGGTCTGTCGAAATCCTACCGCGTGGCGGGTTTCCGCTCCGGCTGGATCGCCATCTCCGGGCCAAAACACAATGCCCAGAGCTATATCGAAGGCATCGACATGCTGGCCAACATGCGCCTGTGTGCCAACGTGCCGAGCCAGCATGCGATCCAGACCGCCCTGGGTGGCTACCAGAGCATCAACGATCTGGTGCTGCCGCAAGGTCGCCTGCTCGAGCAGCGCAACCGCACCTGGGAGTTGCTCAACGACATCCCGGGTGTCAGCTGCGTCAAACCGATGGGCGCGCTGTATGCGTTCCCGCGGATCGACCCGAAAGTCTGCCCGATCCACAATGACGAGAAATTCGTCCTCGACCTGCTGCTCTCCGAGAAGCTGCTGGTGGTGCAAGGCACGGCGTTCAACTGGCCGTGGCCGGATCACTTCCGCGTGGTGACTCTGCCCCGTGTCGATGATCTGGAAATGGCCATCGGACGCATCGGCAACTTCCTCAAGTCCTACCGCCAGTAACCGGTCAACAGTGCGCAACGTGTCCTGCGTTGCGCGCTGTCTGATTCAGCAACACTTCTGCCCTCCCCGCCTCACTGCGCCTTCTACACTTGCGATTGATATGGCTTATACGCGCCTGACGTAATGGCGGCGGGTGGCGGCCGCCTGTCAGCCCTTTCGGTTTCGGTCGTGGGCAACGACCTGCAGACCTTGGAATCCGCTGTAGGACACAGTTTGAAATAGTCACTCGGTTGAATCACCCGGTGCCGCACCTTATATACCCCGCAGTACGCTACATCTTTAGCTTGAGGAGATTTCTACAACCATGATGCGCATCCTGCTGTTTTTGGCCACTAACCTGGCGGTCGTGCTGATAGCCAGCATCACCCTGAGCCTGTTCGGCTTCAACGGGTTCATGGCGGCCAACGGGGTTGATCTCAACCTCAGTCAGCTGCTGGTTTTCTGTGCGGTCTTTGGTTTCGCCGGTTCGCTGTTCTCGCTGTTCATCTCCAAGTGGATGGCGAAGATGAGCACCAGCACCCAGATCATCACCCAGCCACGCACCCGGCATGAGCAATGGCTGCTGCAAACCGTCGAGCAACTGTCCCGCGAAGCCGGGATCAAGATGCCCGAAGTCGGTATTTTCCCGGCCTACGAGGCCAACGCGTTCGCCACCGGCTGGAACAAGAACGACGCGCTGGTCGCGGTCAGCCAGGGCCTGCTCGAGCGCTTTTCGCCGGATGAAGTGAAAGCCGTGCTGGCCCACGAAATCGGTCACGTGGCCAACGGTGACATGGTCACCCTGGCGCTGATCCAGGGCGTGGTGAACACCTTCGTGATGTTCTTCGCGCGGATCATCGGCAATTTCGTCGACAAGGTGATCTTCAAGAACGAAGAAGGCCAGGGCATTGCCTACTACGTGGCAACGATCTTCGCCGAACTGGTTCTGGGCATCCTCGCCAGCGCCATCGTCATGTGGTTCTCGCGCAAGCGCGAATTCCGTGCCGACGAAGCCGGCGCACGTCTGGCGGGCACCAACGCAATGATCGGCGCACTGCAACGTCTGCGTGCCGAGCAGGGCCTGCCGGTGCACATGCCGGACACCCTGAATGCCTTTGGCATCAACGGTGGCATCAAACAGGGCTTTGCCCGCATGTTCATGAGCCACCCGCCGCTGGAAGAACGTATCGACGCGCTGCGTCGTCGCGGTTGATCGGTTTGACGCAGTAACGAAAAGGCCCGCAGTGATGCGGGCCTTTTTTGTACTCGGGATTTTGGATTGCCTGTTCTGGCCTCTTCGGGAGCAAGCCCCCCTCCCACAGTGGTTTTCGGTGTATTCGAGATTGTTAGAACACCGATGATCCCTGTGGGAGCGGGCTTGCTCGCGAAGAGGCTGTTAATGCCGAGACAAAACTATCGGCCAGAAACCCGATACACCCGCTCCTCCAACCGCGTCACTCCCGCCTGCAGAAACTTCCAGCTCTCCCCCAGCACATCCTGCTCTTCCAGCATCCGCACCTGCCAGTCACCACCCAGCAAGCGCTGCACCTCATCATCGGCCACTGCAAACGGTGGCCCGGACATCTGCGCCTGATCGTAATCCAGTGTGATCAATAACCCCTGCACGCCCGGCGGCAGGATCTGCTGCAGATGCGCTGCATAGCGCTCGCGCATGGGGGGCGGCAAGGCAATCAGCGCTGCCCGGTCGTACAACGCAGCACAGTCCGCTACATCGTCTGCCGTCAGCGCAAAGAAATCACCGCACCACAACTCGATGGAATCCGCGCGATAGACCTTGAACGGCCCTTTGTCGCTGACCTGCGGCGTTACCTGATGCTCGCTGAAAAAGTCCTCGATGGCCTTCTGCGACAACTCGACCCCGAGTACATGATGGCCGCGCCCTGCCAGCCACAGCAGATCCAGGCTTTTACCGCACAACGGCACCAGCACCCGCGCGCGGGCCGGGATAGCCAGCGGCGGCCAGTGACGCTGCAGATACGGGTTCACCTCAGGCAGATGAAAGCCGATCTGATTGGATTCCCACTTCTTGTGCCAAAACTCAGGCTGCATGCATCACCCCAAAAAAATCGATCAAAAGGCGTTAAAACTTATATTAGATTTAGATCAATGAACTGACTGAAGATGGGCCATCTTACCGCTCAGGAACCTCTCCATGTTTCCCAGCCTGTTTATCTCCCACGGCTCGCCCATGCTGGCCCTGGAACCCGGTGCCAGTGGCCCGGCTCTGGCGCGTCTGGCGGCCGAACTGCCCCGCCCCAAAGCCATCGTCATCGTTTCTGCGCACTGGGAAAGTCAGGAACTGCTGGTCAGCAGTAATCCGCAACCAGAGACCTGGCATGACTTCGGCGGTTTTCCCCGTGCCTTGTTTGAAGTGCAATATCCGGCACCGGGCAATCCGCAACTGGCGGCCGAAGTTGCCCAATTGCTGAACGCCGCCCATCTGCCGGCACGCCTTGATCCGCAACGACCGTTCGATCACGGCGTCTGGGTGCCGCTGTCGCTGATGTACCCGCAGGCGGATATTCCGGTGGTACAGGTGTCGCTGCCGAGCCGCAGCGGCCCGGCGCTGCAAACCCGTGTCGGACGTGCGTTGGCAAGCCTGCGCGATCAAGGCATTTTGCTGATCGGCTCCGGCAGCATCACCCACAACCTGCGCGAACTGGACTGGCATGCCGGACCGGAAAGCGTCGAGCCATGGGCACGGGACTTCCGTGACTGGATGATCGACAAGCTGGCGGCGAACGATGAGGCGGCGCTGCACGATTACCGTCAGCAGGCACCGAACGCCGTACGCAGCCATCCGAGCGATGAGCATTTGCTGCCGTTGTATTTCGCACGCGGTGCGGGGGGCGAGTTCAGCGTGGCGCACAGGGGATTCACAATGGGTGCGTTAGGCATGGATATCTATCGTTTCGGATAAATGCAGAATCAAAAGATCGCAGCCTTCGGCAGCTTGTGCAGTGGGGAATGAGTACACCCTGTGTAGGAACTGTCGCAGGCAGCGATCTTTTGATCTTCGATCTTTGCTCTTTCAGACAGGCAAAAAAAATCCCCGAACCAGTCGGGGATTTTTTATGTTCGATCAATCAGCCCGAGGGCGGATCAATCTTCGCGGTAGCGACGCAGTTTCAGCTGTTTGCCAGCGACGCGAGTGTCCTTCAGTTTGGTCAGGAGTTTGTCCAGACCATCTTCCGGCAGCTCGACGAGGCTGAAGCTGTCACGCACCTGGATGCGACCGATCGCTTCGCGGGCCAGACCACCTTCGTTGAGGATGGCGCCCAGCAGGTTCTTGGCGGCGATACCGTCACGCGCACCCAGCGCGGTACGGCAACGGGCACGACCTTCGCCCAGAGGCATTGGCGCACGACGCTCGCGGTCACCACGATCAGGACGATCACCGGAACGCTCAGGACGGTCGCCACGCGGTGCGTTGTTCGGCACCAGTGGACGTTCCTTCTCGATCGCGGCCAGGTTCAGCGCTTGACCGTTGGTAGCCTTGCGCAGCAGGGCTGCAGCCAGGGCACGCGGGGTGCAACCGATGTCAGCGGTCAGACGATCCAGCAGTTCGCCGTGAGTCGATTCGGCATCAGCGACCAGCGGCGACAGGCTGTTGGTCAGTTTCTTGATGCGTGCATCGAGAACAGCCTGAGCGTCCGGCAGACGCACTTCGGCAACCTTCTGACCGGTTACACGCTCGATCACTTGCAGCATGCGGCGCTCACGTGGAGTCACCAGCAGCAGCGCACGACCTTCGCGACCGGCACGGCCGGTACGGCCGATACGGTGCACGTAGGATTCCGGATCGTACGGCATGTCCACGTTGAATACGTGGGTGATGCGCGGAACGTCCAGACCACGGGCAGCTACGTCGGTCGCGACAACGATGTCCAGACGGCCATCTTTCAGCGAGTCGATCACGCGCTCACGCTGGTTCTGGGCGATGTCACCGTTCAGCGCAGCGGCTTTGTAGCCTTTGGCGTCGAGGGCACTGGCCAGATCCAGGGTCGCTTGCTTGGTGCGCACGAACATGATCAGCGCGTCGAAGTCTTCCACTTCCAGCAAGCTGAGAACGGCAGAGGTCTTCTGGTCAGCGTGAACCAACAGGTGAGCCTGTTCGATCGCGGTAACGGTTTGGGTCTTGGTCTGGATCTTGACGTGTTGCGGATCGCGCAGATGGCGTTCGGCAATGGCGCGGATCGACTGCGGCAGGGTAGCCGAGAACAAAACAGTCTGACGGGTCGATGGCAGAGCCTTGAAGATGACTTCCAGGTCATCCATGAAGCCCAGTTTCAACATTTCGTCAGCTTCGTCGAGAACCAGGTGGTTCACGGTCGACAGGACTTTCTCGTCGCGACGCAGGTGGTCACACAGACGACCCGGAGTAGCGACAACAATCTGTGCGCCATTACGGATAGCCTTGAGTTGCGGGCCCATCGGTGCGCCGCCGTAAACGGCGACAACGGTGACGCCAGGCATTTGCTTGGCGTAGGTTTCAAAAGCGGTTGCTACTTGCAGCGCCAACTCTCGAGTTGGCGCCAGGATCAGGGCTTGCGGTTCGCGCTTGGCAGGATCGATGCGGTGCAGAATAGGCAGTGCGAACGCGGCGGTTTTACCGGTACCGGTTTGCGCCTGGCCAATCATGTCCTGGCCGGCCATGATGATCGGGATCGATTGCTGCTGAATCGCCGAAGGCTCTTCGTAGCCGGTCGCTGCGACGGCTGCAAGAATATTCGGGTTAAGATTAAAAGCGGCGAATCCGCCGGTTTCCTGGGTCATGGGTCTGCCTCTAAGTGCATCCGCAAAGACCCATGCTCCAAAGCTGCGCATGCCGTGTTGAGACTCAAGAGTCGCCCTGGCAGCTTTGTCGGCGGGGATTTGCGAAAACGAATGAATGAAAAAAAGAATCGTCCGGGAAGAGCCCGCAATGCGGACGTGCAGCCGAAGCTGACTTCGGGAAATTGCGCTACCTAAACGCGGCCCGGTTAAAGGCCGGCGCGCACTATACCGGATTTTGCCCGAAAAGGGAGCTTTTTTTATCGTCTGAATCGGTGTGTCACCGCTGTGTAACGGGGTTTTGCGGATAATCGTGCGAAGGTCTATTTTTCAAAGGCCCGGCCCTGCGGGTGATGACGCTTAAACGATTCACCGATGTGCGGCATACCGTCGCTGCACCCGCCCTTCCCGCCCGAGGATCTCCCCATGAATCAGCCCTGCCCCGGCCGCGTCAGCCGTGAACGTCGTGGTCATGTCCACTTGATCGGCCTCGACCGAGCCGCCAAGCGCAACGCGTTCGACCTCGATCTGCTCAATGCCCTGAGCCTGGCCTACGGTGAGTTCGAGGCAGACAGCGAGGCGCGGGTGGCCGTGGTGTTCGGGCACGGCGAGCACTTTACCGCCGGCCTGGACCTGCTCAACGCCAGCGCCGTCCTCGCCGAAGGCTGGCAGGTTCCGACCGGCGGTTGCGACCCGTGGGGTGTTTTCGTCGGACCGCGAGTGAGCAAACCGGTAATTGTTGCCGCGCAGGGTTACTGCCTGACCATCGGCATCGAGTTGATGCTGGCTGCCGATATCAACCTGTGTGCGAGCAATACGCGCTTTGCGCAAATGGAAGTGCAGCGTGGGATTTTTCCCTTTGGTGGCGCGACGTTACGTTTACATCAGGTGGCGGGCTGGGGCAACGCGATGCGTTGGATGCTGACCGGTGATGAGTTCGATGCGCATGATGCGTTGCGTCTGGGCTTGGTGCAGGAAGTGATGGCCAGCGAGGATTTGCTGCCACGGGCGATCGAACTGGCCGAGCGGATTGCTCGGCAGGCACCGTTGGGGGTGCAGGCGACACTGATGTCGGCGCGCCAGGCGCGGTATGAAGGTGAGACAGCGGCAGCGCAGGGGTTGCCGGCGCTGGTGAAGAAGTTGCTGGGGAGTGAGGATGCCAAGGAGGGCGTGAGGTCACTGGTGGAGCGGCGGCCGGGCATCTTCAAAGGGGTCTGAGAAATCTGGTGCTCTTCAGGCCCTCTTCGCGAGCAAGCCCGCTCCCACATTTGG
>NZ_JANLOG010000044.1:0-4320 GCF_025466205.1 Pseudomonas sp. 13B_3.2_Bac1 | reverse complement strand
ATTCAGATCTTTGTCAGATCAGGCCGGGTAATTGGCCCGCAGCGCCTCAAGGCCACCCTGATAGATGCCGTTGAACAGCGCCACCACTTCTTCCTCGCTCACGCCCTTGGCGTTGAAGCGTCCCGACCACGTTACCCGGGCGCCCTGCCCCTGGGCTTCGACCTTGATCGTCGCCAGGTAATCAGTCGCCGGAAACGGCGCCTGTTCGATCGAATAGCTGTAGGTCTTTGCGCCGTTATCGAACGCTTGCAGACGCTCGATCACCACGCCGCCATCAGCGGTTTGCAGGGTGCGCACGCGTCCGCCTTCACTCAGTTCACTCTTGGGAATGAACGGCAGCCAGTCCGGCAGCGTGTTGAAGCCGCCAATCAATTGCCAGACCTGATCGGCCGAGGCCGGGATGTCGATCGTTGCTGATGCAGTTGCCATAAATAAAGGTTTCTCCAGAAGAGTTCGGGTTCAGATCGCCATGCTGTCGACGACGCCGCCATCGACCCGCAGGGCCGCGCCCGTGGTGGCCGAGGACAACGGCGAAGCGATGTAAGTGACCAGATGCGCGACTTCTGCGACATCGGCCACGCGCTGGATGATCGAAGTCGGACGCGCCTTGCGCACAAAGGCGTCGGCCTCATCGCGCAGGCTGCGACCGGACTCGGCAGCGGCGTCCTTGAGCATGTTTTCCAGGCCATCGGTGAAGGTCGGCCCCGGCAGGATCGCATTGACCGTCACGCCAGTGCCAGCCAGACGTTTGGCCAGACCATGGGACACTGCGAGATTGGCGCTTTTGGTCACGCCATAGTTGAGCATGTCGGCCGGAGTCGCCACGCCGGATTCCGAAGACAGGAAGATCACCCGGCCCCAGCCCTGCTCGACCATTGCCGGCACGTAATGCCGCGACAGGCGCACACCGGAAATCACGTTGACCTCGTAGAAGCGCGTCCACTCGCTGTCCGGCGTGTCGAAGAAATCCACCGCGTCGAAGATCCCGAGGTTGTTCACCAGGATGTCCGCACGGGGTTCGGCGGCGAACAATTTTTCCGCGCCTTCGGCAGTGCCCAGATCGGCCGTCAGACCGCGCAGTTGCGCACCCGGTACCTTCTGCCGGATGCTCGCCAGCGCCTGATCGACCTTGGCCGTTTCGCGCCCGATCACCACCACCGTGGCGCCGGCTTCGGCCAGCGACTGACTGATGCCCAGACCAATGCCACCCGTGCTGCCGCTGACGATGGCCAGTTTTCCACTCAGATCTATTTTCATGCTTTCACCTCATCGATTGGCAACGGTGCACGTTCGGACACCAGTTTTGCGTCACGCATGGCCTGCCAGAAACCGGCGGGAATCAGCGCCGACAATGCCGCGACATCTTCAGCAATGCGCCCCGGTTTGCTCGCACCCGGAATCACCGCAGCAACGGCGGGATTGGCCAGCGAGAATTGCAGGGCTGCCGCTTTTACATCGACGTTAAAAGTAGCGGCGATACGTTTGATCTGCTCGACTTTGGCGATGACCTGCGCGCTGGCCTTCTGGTATTCGAAGTGCGCGCCGCCGGCCAGGATCCCCGAGCTGTAAGGGCCGCCGACCACGATCTCGACGTTCTGCGCCCGTGCCGAATCCATCAGACGTTGTAGCGCACGTTCGTGATCGAGCAAGGTGTAGCGCCCGGCAAGCAGGAAGCCATCGGGTTGCGCTTCCGTCAGGTCGAGCGTCAGTTCGCACGGCTCGACCTTGTTCACACCCAGGCCCCAGCCCTTGATCACGCCTTCTTCGCGCAGTCGGGTCAGCACTTTGAACGCGCCGGTGCGGGCCTGATTGAAGTATTCCAGCCATTGATCGCCATAGAAGTCCTGGGCGATGTCATGGACCCAGACGATGTCGAGGCGATCGGTCTGCAGGCGCTTGAGGCTGTCTTCGATCGAGCGCAGCGTGGCGTCAGCGCTGTAGTCGTTGACGATCCTGTTCGGGCGACCGTGTTCGAACACGCCGCTTTTTTCGCCCAGATCGCGAGCGGCTGCATCTTCCACTTCATCGAGAATCACTCGGCCGACCTTGGTGCTGAGCACATAGTCATCGCGCTGGTACTGTTTAAGCGCCTCACCCAGGCGGATTTCCGACAGGCCCGAGCCGTAGAACGGCGCGGTGTCGAAGTAGCGCACGCCGGCATCCCACGCGGCATGCACGGTGGCTTGCGCTTCGTCTTCCGGGATGGCGCGGAACATGTTGCCCAGCGGTGCGGTGCCGAAGCCGAGCTGGCCGGGCAGTTTGTCTTTCAAGCTCATTGAATTGTCCTCACAGGTGTCTGGGTCGGTGTGACCGTTGAGCAGATCGTAGATTGCGACGCCGAGACCGTCCAAGACATAATGCGCAGCACTTGAGTCCCTATAGGTCTGACATGATCGACATCCGCCAGTTGCGCTACTTCGTTGCCGTCGCCGAAGAAGAACACGTCGGCCGCGCTGCCGAACGGCTGCATATTTCCCAGTCGCCGCTGAGCCGGCAGATTGCCCAGCTCGAAGAACGCCTGGGCCTGACCCTGTTCGAGCGCAGCCAGCAGCGCATCCGTCTGACCCGCGATGGCCAGACCTTTCTCGCCGAGACCCGCGCCCTGCTGACCCACGCCAGTCGCCTGGAGTCCCTTGGCAAACGCCTGGGCCGGGGCGAAGAAGGCGGGTTGTGCATCGGCTATAGCGAGAACGCCATGCACGCCGGGGTGCTGCCCAATGCCCTGCGGGTGTTGCGGGTCGATCGGCCGAATGTGCATGTCGCGCTGTACAACCTGAGTTCCACCGAACAACTTGAAGGCCTGCGTCAGCGGAGCCTCGATATCGCCTTGGTGAGCGAGCCGCCGAGCGACGACGATCCGGATCTGCTGGGTTTTCAGGTGCTCGACGATCCGATGCTGCTGGCTTTGCCGGAACAACATCCGCTGGCCCGACACACCGCGCTGCGCCCGGAAGATCTGGCCGATCAGGAATGGATCGGCGTGCAATCGCGTCAGGGCGCGAACAATGAGTTTGTGAGTGCCTGCATCCGCGCCGGGTTCACTCCGGATGTGCGCATGCAGGCTACCGAGCCGTTCACCGCGCTGGGACTGGTGGCGTCCGGGCTGGGGATCGCGATGATCCAGAAAGGCCTGAGCCACAACGCCCCGCCCGGCGTAATACTGCGGGAAGTGCCATGGCTGGCATTTACCACACCGCTGTGGGCGGCGTGGCACCGGATCAACCTGCGACCGTTGGTGGAGACCTTTCGCAAGGTCCTGACCGACCCGGTCCCCTACGACCCACACACACTCCCCTGTGGCAGCCAGCCTGCGGGCGATAGCGTTGGCAGATCCAGCATCACTGTCGGCTGACAGTCCGCATTCGCGAGCAAGCCCGCTCCCACCGGGGATTGTCGGTGGATCAGGGATTTTCGGCTGGCCGCGATCAAGGGTGGGAGTGGGCTTGCTCACGAAGGGGTCGGTACATTCAACATTGATGTCAGCTGACCTGACGCCATCGCGAGCAGGCGAAGGCCTACGGGGAGTCGGTGGCGATCTACACTCAGGTGATCAGCTATCGACGTGAGGTGCCCATGAAGATGTCTGTGCAAATGACCGTGGTCACGGTGCTGGCCACCCTTGCCTACCTGGCGCTGGCGGTCTGGGGCATCGGTGGGCCGGCGGTGTTCTTTGCGCATGGGGCGCTGGTGCTGGTGGCGCTGGCCACGGTGCTGATGGTGGTGGCGTCACTGTTTACCTCTGTGAATATGAGTTCTGGCGAGCGCGAGGATCGGGCCAATCGTTGGGTGATTCCAGCGTTCGGGGTGATTGGGCTGGTCAGCGGATTTCTCCCGGCGTACTGCGACCGCATCGACTTCTGGACCTTCGGCGCTGAAGGCGTGCGCTGGCTCGGCGCGTTACTGTTTATCGTCGGTGGTGCGCTGCGGCTGTGGCCGGTGTTTGTGCTGGGGCGGCGGTTCAGCGGGTTGGTGGCGATTCAGCCGGGGCATCGGTTGGTCACTGACGGCATTTACACGCGCCTGCGCAATCCAAGCTATCTGGGTCTGGTGGTCAACGCCGTGGGTTGGGCGCTGGCGTTTCGCTCCAGCGTCGGGTTGATTCTGGCGGTGCTGACGTTGATCCCGCTGATCGCGCGCATCCACTCGGAAGAGGCGCTGCTGCGCGGGCAGTTTGGCGCTGAGTATGAGGCTTACTGCGCGCGTAGCTGGCGGTTGTTGCCGGGGGTTTACTGACGCTATCGCCAGCAGGCTGGCTGCGACATCGATCCAGTGTGGGAGCGGGGGGGGGGGGGGGGGGGGGGGGGGCGGGGGCCCCCCCCC
>NZ_JANLOG010000030.1:0-4547 GCF_025466205.1 Pseudomonas sp. 13B_3.2_Bac1 | reverse complement strand
CCCCCCCCGCTCCCACATTGAGTATTCCAAATCTGATTTTTTGTCGGACAAAAAACCCGTCAATCAGGCCCGCCGCACCGCTGAATCGCATCAGTAACGCCGGTAACACTCCCCTCGTAACAATGCGGTAACACACGCAATTGACTTCCGCTTGGCTCCTCACGACTATAGGCGTCCCGCTGCCGCCAACCCGGCACATACGGGCGCAATCCAGGCCTTATAAGCACGACAAAAGACCGTGCGCCTGAGTAGACGAAGAATCACGCGCGTTACTCGCAGTAGTTTCCAGAGCGCCTGAACGAGGATTTTTTACATGCCAGCCATCACCCTGACCACGCTCCAGAGCCTCAAGCAGAAAGGTGAAAAGATCACCATGCTGACCTGCTATGACGCGACCTTCGCCCACGCCTGCAACGAGGCCGGTGTCGAAGTGCTGCTGGTGGGCGACTCCCTCGGCATGGTTCTGCAAGGTCACGACAGCACCCTGCCGGTGACCATCGCAGAAATGGCCTACCACACCGCCTGCGTCAAACGCGGCAACACCGACGCCCTGATCCTGGCCGACCTGCCGTTCATGGCCAACGCCACTATTGAGCAAACCCTGACCAACAGCGCCATGCTGATGCAGGCCGGCGCACACATGATCAAGGTCGAAGGTGCGCTGTGGCTGGCGGAGTCGATCCGCCTGCTGGCCGAACGCGGCGTGCCGGTCTGCGCACACATGGGCCTGACCCCACAGGCCGTGAACATTCTTGGCGGCTATAAAGTGCAGGGCCGCAACGAGAACCAGGCGCGGCAGATGCGTGCCGACGCGATCTCGCTGGAGCAGGCTGGCGCAGCCATGCTGCTGCTCGAATGCGTGCCGAGCGAACTGGCTGCGGAAATCAGCCAGGCCGTGAAGATTCCGGTCATCGGCATCGGCGCCGGTAGCGATACCGACGGCCAGGTACTGGTGCTGCACGACATGCTCGGCCTGTCGATCACCGGCCGCGTGCCGAAATTCGTGAAGAACTTCATGAACGGCCAAGACAGCATCCAGTCAGCATTGAAGGCTTATGTTAATGAAGTCAAAGCCGTCACGTTCCCTGGCATCGAACACGGATTCTCTGCATGAACACCGTTAAAACCGTACGCGAACTGCGCGCCGCCGTGGCCCGCGCCCGCAGTGAAGGCAAGCGCATCGGCTTCGTGCCGACCATGGGCAACCTGCACAGCGGCCATGTCGCGCTGATCACCAAAGCCACCCAGCGCGTGGACTTCGTGGTTGCGAGCATTTTCGTCAACCCGCTGCAATTCGGCGCCGGCGAAGACCTCGACAAGTACCCGCGCACCCTGGCGGCTGATCAGGAAAAGCTGCTGCAAGCCGGCTGCCACTTGCTGTTCGCCCCGACCGTCGAAGAGATGTACCCCGACGGCATGGCCGGGCAGACCCGGGTCAGCGTGCCGCAACTGTCCGAAGGCCTGTGCGGCGCCAGCCGTCCGGGGCACTTCGAGGGCGTGGCGACGGTGGTCAGCAAGCTGTTCAACATGGTTCAGCCGGATCTGGCGATCTTCGGCCAGAAGGACTTCCAGCAGCTGGCGGTGATCCGCGCGCTGGTGCATGACCTGAACATGCCGATCCAGATCATCGGTGAACCGACCGTGCGTGCGGCCGACGGCCTGGCGCTGTCGTCGCGCAACGGTTTCCTCAGCGAAGATCAACGTGCCGTGGCCCCGGTGGTCTATCGCACCCTGAGCGCGATTGCCGAGTCGATCAAGCACGGTGAGCGTGACTACCCGGCGCTGATCGCTACGCAGGTGCAACAGCTGGAAGCCGCCGGCCTGCGTCCGGATTACCTGGAAATCCGCCACGCCCTGACCTTGCGTCCGGCTACGGCAGAGGACCGCGATCTGGTGATTCTGGTGGCCGCGTTCCTCGGCACCACGCGGTTGATCGACAACCTGCACCTGAACCTCGATACCCCGACTTAAAAAACAGCGCAATACCCCCTGTAGGAGCGGGCTTGCTCGCGAATGCGGTGTGTCATTCAGCAGATAGGTTGACTGACACACCGCCTTCGCGAGCAAACCCGCTCCCACATTGGTTTCTGGTGTCCACACAGACCATATTGCCGCCCCCAAAGCCTTCGGGCACACTGCCCGCCGTTTGCTTCCAACCCGGGAAATCCCTCATGCACGCCATCATGCTCAAGGCCAAGTTGCACCGCGCCGAAGTCACTCATGCGGTACTCGATTACGAAGGTTCCTGCGCCATTGATGGCGAGTGGCTGGACTTGTCCGGCATCCGTGAGTACGAGCAGATCCAGATCTATAACGTCGACAATGGCGAGCGCTTCACCACCTACGCGATTCGTGGCGAAGAAGGTTCGCGGATGATTTCGGTCAATGGCGCAGCCGCGCATAAAGCCAAGGTCGGCGACCGCGTGATCATTTGCGCCTACGCCCATTACAGCGAAGCGGAACTGCTCAATTTCAAGCCGCGCATGCTGTACATGGCGCCGGGCAATGAGCTCAGCCACACCAGCAACGCCATTCCGGTTCAGGTGGCCTGAGCCGCTTCGACGCGCCACTCCCCTTCCGTTGGTCGGCTTGTTCCCGGTATTGATGTTAAAAAAGTACAGGGAACAGGTCAGAAGAAGTCAAGACAGATCGCAGCGCGAGGTTTACTGTATTCGCCCTGCGTTGAAAAATCGTGTCGACGCATTTGACCCTCGCCCAAACATGGCGTATCGGTCTGTTCTGTGTTCAAAAGGCCGTTCAAGTAAAAAGGAAAACCGCAGCGATGGCGTACTACCGCACTCCTCATGACGTTACCGCTCTGCCTGCCTGGCAAGCGTTGAAAGATCACCGCCAAGCCATGCAGGATTTCAGCATGCGCGAAGCCTTCAACGCCGATCCGCAGCGCTTCAATCAATTCACGCTCAGCAGCTGCGGACTGTTTCTCGATTATTCGAAGAACCTGATCAACGCCGAGACCCGCAATCTGCTGGTGGGTCTGGCCAATGAAGTCGATCTGAAAGGCGCGATCAAAGCGCTGTTCGACGGCGAAATCGTCAACGCCTCCGAAGGCCGCCCGGCGCTGCACACCGCCCTGCGCCGTCCGGTCGGCGACAAGCTGTCGGTCAACGGCGTCAACGTGATGCCGGAAGTGCACAAGGTGCTGAACCAGATCACGGATCTGGTCGGCCGCATCCACGACGGCCTGTGGCGTGGTTACACCGAGAAGCCGATCACGGACGTGGTCAACATCGGCATTGGTGGTTCGTTCCTCGGCCCGGAGCTGGTCTCCGAAGCGCTGCTGTCCTACGCGCAGAAAGGCGTGCGTTGCCACTATCTGGCGAACATCGACGGCAGTGAGTTCCACGAGCTGACGCAAAAACTGCGCGCCGAAACCACGCTGTTCATCGTTTCGTCGAAGTCTTTCAACACCCTCGAAACCCTGAAGAACGCTCAGGCCGCCCGCGCCTGGTATCTGGCTCAGGGTGGTTCGGAAGCCGAGCTGTATCGGCACTTCATCGCGGTGTCGAGCAACAACGCTGCGGCAGTCGCGTTCGGTATCCGTGAAGAAAACATCTTCCCGATGTGGGACTGGGTCGGCGGTCGTTACTCGCTGTGGTCGGCCATCGGTCTGCCGATTGCCCTGGCCATCGGCATGTCCAACTTCAAGGAACTGCTGTCCGGTGCCTACACCATGGACCAGCATTTCCAGAGCGCACCGTTCGAGCAGAACATGCCGGTGCTGCTGGCCCTGCTCGGCGTGTGGTATGGCAACTTCTGGGGCGCGCAAAGCCACGCGATTCTGCCGTACGACCACTACCTGCGTAACATCACCAAGCACTTGCAACAGCTGGACATGGAATCCAACGGCAAGAGCGTGCGTCAGGACGGCACCCCGGTGTCGACCGATACCGGCCCGGTGATCTGGGGTGGCGTCGGCTGCAACGGTCAGCACGCCTATCACCAGTTGCTGCACCAGGGCACCCAACTGATCCCGGCCGATTTCATCGTGCCGATCGTCAGCTTCAACCCGGTCTCCGATCACCATCAGTGGCTGTACGCCAACTGCCTGTCGCAAAGCCAGGCGCTGATGCTCGGCAAGACCCTGCCGGAAGCCGAGGCCGAACTGCGCGACAAAGGCATGAGCGAAGAACAGGTGCACAAACTCGCACCGCACAAGGTGATCCCGGGCAACCGTCCGAGCAACACCATCGTGGTCGAGCGCATCAGCCCGCGTCGTCTGGGTGCGCTGGTCGCCATGTATGAACACAAAGTGTTCGTGCAGAGCGTGGTCTGGGGCATCAACGCCTTCGACCAGTGGGGCGTGGAACTGGGCAAGGAACTGGGCAAAGGCGTTTACAACCGTCTGGTCGGCAGCGATGAAACCACCGCTGACGATGCTTCTACCCAGGGCCTGATCAACTACTTCCGCGGTCGTCACCGCGGGTGATTTGATGGCGCGGCCCACAGGTTTTGGTTCGCCGGATCCTGTGGGCAAAAAATCCCTTGTAGGAGTGGGGGGGGGGGGGGGGGGGGGGGGGGGGGGGGGG
>NZ_JANLOG010000036.1:0-4549 GCF_025466205.1 Pseudomonas sp. 13B_3.2_Bac1 | reverse complement strand
CCCACAATGGAGATAGAGTATTTTCAGGAATCACAGAAAGCACAAAGGGGAGCCGAAGCTCCCCTTTAATTTTGTCGTCGCGTGCTCTTTCTTATTATTGAGGGGCGGTCTGTTGTTGTTTTTGGCAACCGTGGCCCTTTACCGCTGTTTTTGGCGACCCCCATCCGGGGTCAAGAGCAAACGTATTTTTTTGAGCGCTGATCTGCTTTCTCGTTAAACGATCCAACCGATTCGGGAGCTACCTGAAGGTAGTTTTATTGTTCTCTGCCCGGTTGCGGGTCACTCCTGAGAGCACCCTGAAAAGCACACCTTCTCCAAAAAAATCTGTTAGCTGCGTCTCTGCCGTGTTGTTTTTGTTATGTCAGAGTCGGTACGTCTTATTTTTATTGGTTTGCTGCTTTTTATTCTTGTTATGCCATAGAGATAGCAGAAGCCGTGCCAACTTTTAAAAAACCTTATAAATCAATGGATTGGGTTTTTTGAAGGATTTTTCCTTCAGGGCAAACCAGACAATTTGTTTCCGTGTTACTCGTCTATGCCCACGTTTCGGACACAGCGGTAACACCTTCGCCCTCACTGTGCGCTGCGAGCCTTGGCGACACGCGAACCGCTCGGACGACCGAGCACCGCACTGATCTGCTGACCCGCCGCAATCAAGGCATCCAGGTCGATACCGGTCTTGATGCCCAAGCCGTTGAGCAGGTACACCACGTCTTCGGTGGCGACGTTACCGCTCGCGCCTTTGGCGTACGGGCAGCCGCCGAGGCCGGCGATAGAGCTGTCGAACACCGCGATGCCTTCCAACAGGCTGGCATAGATGTTGGCCATCGCCTGGCCGTAGGTGTCGTGGAAATGGCCGGCGAGTTTTTCCCGTGGCACTTGCGCCGACACCACTTCGAACAACCGCCGCGTGGCGCCTGCGGTGCCGGTGCCGATGGTGTCGCCGAGGGACACTTCGTAGCAGCCCATCGCGTACAACTCGCGGGTGACCATCGCCACTTGTTCCGGCGCGACTTGGCCTTCATACGGGCAGCCGAGCACGCAGGACACGTAACCGCGCACGGTAACGCCTTGCTGTTTCGCGGCTTCCATGATCGGTGCGAAGCGCGCCAGGCTTTCGCTGATCGAGCAATTGATGTTGCGCTGCGAGAATGCCTCGGACGCAGCGGCGAACACCGCGACTTCTTTCACGCCGGCAGCGAGCGCGTCTTCAAAGCCGCGCAGGTTCGGCGCCAGTGCGCCATAGGTCACGCCGGGCTTGCGCTGGATCTGCGCGAACACCTCGGCGGAGCCGGCCATCTGCGGCACCCATTTCGGTGAGACAAAACTGCCGACTTCGATGTAACCCAAACCGGCGGCGCTCAGAGCGTCGACCAGTTGCACCTTGTCAGCGACGCTGATCGGTTGGGCTTCGTTCTGCAGGCCATCGCGCGGGCCGACTTCGATCAGGCGTACTTGGGAGGGGAGGGACATGGGTTGACCTGCTCATTTTCGGAATTACATGAGGTCCCTGTGGGAGCGGGCTTGCTCGCGAATGCGGTGTATCAGATACAAAATTTGTCGCCTGACACTCCGCCTTCGCGAGCAAGCCCGCTCCCACAGGGAATGAGTTGTGGCTGATTACTGCGCTACTTGCTGGCTCTTGAGCGTCTGCTCCAACGCCTGCACGCAGCGCTCTTCAGCGGTATCGAGTTCCAGTTTCATCTGTTCGATGTCGAGCAACTGCTGCTCGAGCTGTTCGCGGCGTTCGCTGATTTTCGCCAGCATGCTGTTGAGCTGTTTGGTGTTACCGCTGGATGGGTCGTAGAGTTCGATCAGTTCGCGGCATTCGGCCAGCGAGAAACCGATGCGCTTGCCGCGCAGGATCAGTTTCAGGCTGACCTTGTCGCGTGGCGAGTAGATGCGTTCCTGGCCTCGGCGCTCGGGGCTGAGCAGGCCTTGTTCCTCATAAAAGCGGATCGCCCGGGTGGTGATGTCCAGCTCGCGGGCGAGGTCGGAAATGCTGTAGGTCTGGCTGCTCATGAAAGCGCTCGGAAAAAGGTCTTGGCGCTAAGCTAATGGCGAGTTGACGTTTACGTCAAGGTTCAAGATGTGTGGCGCGAGTGCTGGCCTCTTCGCGAGCAAGCCCGCTCCCACACTCGGTCGCGTTTCTTCAGATGGAACGCGATCAACTGTGGGAGCGAGCCTGCTCGCGAAGAACGATAACGCGGTTGCCAGCCCTACACCTTATCGAGCTTCTTCTCATGCGCCGTCACCTGCTGGCACAACTCGATCATCTGCTCGCGCATCCAGCGGTTAGCCGGATCCTGATCGGTGCTCTCGTGCCAGTACAGGTGGGTCTCCACCGGGGGCACGTCGTTGACCGGCAGATTGAATGCATGCAAGTCATTACGCCGGGCGAAACGCTCGGGCACTGTCATCACCATGTCGGTCTGCTGCATCACCTGCGACGCCATCAGGTAATGCTGCGAGCGCAGGGCGATCTTGCGCTGAATGCCCATTTTGCCCAGCGCCAGATCGACATAACCCAGACCGCTGCGGCGGCTGGAGATGTGAATGTGAGTCAGCGACAGATAATCATCGAGACTGAGTTTTTCCTTGCCCGCCAGCGGATGGCCCTTGCGCATCGCACAGACGTAACGGTCTTCCATCAGCTTGACGTGGCGCACCTGCGGGTCAGTGTTGAGCGGTGCATCCACGGCGAAATCCAGACGTCCGGCGGCCAGTTCCTTGGTGGTCTCGCGGCGTTTGGACAGAAAGCTCTCGATGATCACCGTCGGCGCCAGACGCCGCAACCGCTGGAACAGCGGCGGCAGAATCACTGCTTCAGTGAGGTCGGTCATGCTGATGCGATAAGTCTTCACCGCTTGGGCCGGGTTGAAAATCCGGCTCTCCTGCACCGACACCCGCAGCAACGACAGCGCGTTGCGCACCGGACCGATGATGTTCTGTGCCATCGGCGTCGGCACCATGCCTTGGGCGGTGCGCACGAACAGCGGATCGTTGAAGGTCTCGCGCAACCGCGCCAACGCGTTGGACACCGCCGGCTGGGTAATCCCGACAATCTGCCCGGCGCGGGTGAGGTTGGCTTCGGTGTAAATCGCGTCGAAGACGATGAAAAGGTTGAGGTCGACCTTACTCAGATTCATAACGCGGCTTCTCTTGTTCTAGGGGCTGACGATCAGCGGATCATATATCGGTGATGAATGTTTATACACGCCGAGAATAGGCTAGGTAAATTATCAACGCTGTTCTAGCATCGATTGCATGATCTGAACAACCTCTGCCCATAGAAGGTAATTGCTCATGGATTTCGCTTATTCGCCCAAGGTGCAAGAACTGCGTGAGCGCGTGACCGCGTTCATGGACACTTACGTTTACCCGGCCGAAGCCGTGTTCGAACGCCAGGTTGCCGAGGGTGATCGCTGGCAGCCGACCGCGATCATGGAAGAGCTCAAGGCCAAGGCCAAGGCCGAAGGTTTGTGGAATCTGTTCCTGCCTGAGTCGGAACTCGGCGCCGGCCTGACCAACCTCGAATACGCACCGCTGGCGGAAATCATGGGCCGTTCGCTGTTGGGGCCGGAGCCGTTCAACTGCTCGGCGCCGGACACCGGCAACATGGAAGTGCTGGTGCGCTACGCCAATGAAGAACAGAAACAGCGCTGGCTCGAACCGCTGCTGCGCGGCGAGATCCGCTCGGCGTTCGCCATGACCGAGCCTGACGTGGCCTCGTCCGACGCCACCAACATGGCCGCCCGCGCCGTGCGCGATGGCGACGAGTGGGTGATCAACGGCAAGAAGTGGTGGACCTCCGGCGCCTGCGATCCGCGCTGCAAGATTCTGATCTTCATGGGCCTGAGCAACCCTGACGCACCGCGCCACGCCCAGCACTCGATGATCCTCGTGCCGGTCGACACCCCCGGGGTGAAAATCGTCCGTCCGCTGCCAGTCTTCGGTTACGACGATGCACCGCACGGCCACGCCGAAGTGCTGTTCGACAACGTGCGGGTGCCGTACGAAAACGTTCTGCTCGGTGAAGGGCGCGGCTTTGAAATTGCTCAGGGCCGCCTTGGCCCGGGGCGGATTCACCACTGCATGCGGTCGATCGGCATGGCTGAACGCGCCCTGGAATTGATGTGCAAGCGTTCGGTGAGCCGAACCGCGTTCGGCAAGCCGCTGGCACGTCTGGGCGGTAACGTCGACAAGATCGCCGACTCGCGGATGGAAATCGACATGGCACGCCTGCTGACCCTGAAAGCGGCGTACATGATGGACACCGTCGGTAACAAAGTGGCGAAGAGCGAGATCGCACAGATCAAGGTCGTTGCGCCGAATGTGGCCCTGCGGGTGATCGACCGGGCGATCCAGATTCACGGCGGGGCCGGGGTCTCGAATGATTTCCCGCTGGCCTACATGTACGCCATGCAGCGCACCCTGCGCCTGGCCGACGGTCCGGACGAAGTGCACCGCGCGGCGATCGGCAAGTTCGAGATCGGCAAATATGTGCCGAAGGAGATGCTGCGTAGCGGTCATTAAGACCGCGTCGCCG